>JAEZGR010000040.1 GCA_023437255.1 Pseudomonadota bacterium
AATGGTTGATCCAGCGGGCGGCATTGCCACGCTGCCCGCCGTCGATGATCTTGCCATTGCTGAGCGAAAAGAAGAAGGTGTGGTTCGGGTCGTCGGCGCTGTACGAGGGGATCTCGTCGGCTTCTTCGGGCGTGATGCGCTTGCCCCGATACTCGATGATGCAGGTTTCCGCAGGGATATCGCAGGCGGCGAAGACGCCCTTGCCATGCAGGGGGGACGGGCGCACGACGTGCCAGGGGGGTGCCTTGCTAGAGGACATGGAGCGGCTCCGGGCGGACAAAAGCACTACACTTTACGCAATTTCCAGCGAACCTGGCCATAGGACATAGTGTGAATACTTCCGCAAGCAGCGAGCCTGATCGGCTCGACGGCGCGCAGCGCATGTTGCAGACGCTCATCGATCTGGGCGTTGACACCATTTTCGGATACCCCGGCGGCGCGGTCTTGCCGCTATACGATGCGCTGTATTCCGAACCCCGCATCCGTCACATACTGGTGCGCCATGAACAGGGCGCCGTGCATGCCGCCGAAGGGTATGCCCGCTCCACGGGTAAGCCCGGCGTCGTGCTGGTCACCTCGGGCCCCGGCATGGCCAACACCACGTCGGGCCTGCTCGACGCGTTGTGTGATTCCATTCCGGTGTTGTGCATCAGCGGTCAGGTGGCCACCACCGCAATCGGTACCGATGCCTTCCAGGAATGCGATGCAGTGGGCATCTCGCGGCCGGTCACCAAATGGAATGCACAGATCCGCCGTGGAGAAGACATCGCCGCGATGACGGCCAAGGCGTACCGGTTGACCACTCAGGGCCGGCCGGGCCCCGTGCTCATCGACTTTCCGAAGGATGTGCAGATTGCGGTCGCGCCCGCGCTTTCCGATGAAGACGACACCGAGACCGGTGTGGCGGCCACCGATCTGGCGAACCCTTCTCTTGAAGCCGCCGTGAAGCGTGCCGCCGGCCTCATTGCCAATGCCAAGCGCCCGGTGTTCTATGGGGGCGGCGGGCTCATCAATTCGGGAGTCGACGCCTGTGAAACCTTCACCAGTCTGGTGCAGGATCTGGGCGCGCCCTGCACGCTCACCCTGATGGGTCTGGGCGCCTTCCCGGCCGATGACCCCCAGTTCATCGGCATGCTGGGCATGCACGGTACGCTCGAAGCGAATCTGGCCATGCATCACGCCGATCTCATCATCTGCGTCGGCGCGCGTTTCGACGATCGCATCACCGGGCGGCTCTCTGACTTCTGCCCGCACGCCAGCAAGATTCATATCGACATCGACCCGGCTTCCATCAACAAAGTGGTCCGCGCCGATGTGGCGATGGTGGGTGACTGCTACCCCCTGCTGCGGGCGTTGCGCAAGGAAGTGGCGGCGCTCGAGCTTCTGGCCGGTCGCCTGCAGCCCTGGTGGGAACGTATTGGCGTATGGCGCGCCCGCGATTGCCTGGCGGTGACTCCGTCTTCCGAGCACATCCTGCCGCAGCATCTCATGCAGCGTCTGGCCGCGCAGATCGACGGCCGCGACGCCATCGTTTCGACCGACGTAGGCCAGCATCAGATGTGGGCAGCGCAGTACCTGCGTTTCCGACGTCCCAACCGCTGGCTCACCTCGGGCGGCGCCGGCACCATGGGGTACGGCCTGCCGGCAGCCATCGGCGCCCAGGTGGCGCATCCCGAAAGGCTGGTGGTGTGCGTGAGCGGTGATGCATCGGTGCTCATGAACATTCAGGAAATGGCCACTGCCACGCAGCATCGTGCGCCGGTCAAGGTCGTGCTGTGCAACAACCAGCACATGGGCATGGTGCGTCAGTGGCAAGAACTCATACACGACGGTCGCTACAGCCACAGCTACAACGATTCGCTGCCCGACTTCGTGGCGCTTGCGCGTGCCTTCGGCTGGCAGGCCGAACGGGTCGAGGACCCGGCTCGGCTGGATGCCGCGCTGGCGCGTTGTCTTGATTCGGAAGGCCCGTATTTTCTGGACGTGGCGGTGCTGGCGCAGGAGAACTGCTTCCCCATGATGCCCGCCGGTTACGGCCATCAGCAGGTCATGCTTTCAGAAGACAACTGGTACGTCGAGGAATAAGCCTTTCGAGAAAACCCGTATACCTGGGGGCGGGGCGCTTTGCCATAATCATCAGGTTGCCGCCAGGCAACCTTCAGTAGCACCTTATTCTCCAAGAAAGGAATCAACATGCGTCCCACCTGGCTTACGAAACTGCTTACCGCCGCTTGCATGGCGGGCGCCTTCATTGCGGCTCCGGCTGCGGCCAAGAACCTCAAGTTCGCATACGCCCTGTCTACAAGTTCGCATTATGGCGCCGGTGCCGACGCATTCGTGAAGACCCTCGAGGCCGAGCTGCCCGGCAAGTTCACGATCGAACAATTCCCTAACAGCGCACTGGGCGGCGAGCGCGAAGTGCTCGAAGGCCTGCAGCTGGGCACCATCGATCTGGCCATCGTTTCCACAGGCGCCACGGTCAACTTCGTGCCTGCCACGGGCGTGTTCGACATTCCCTTCCTGTTCCGCGACCTTCAGCACGCCCGCAACGTGCTCGACGGCGAAATCGGCCAGAAGATGCTGGCTGAGTTCTCCAAGCGTGGCCTGGTGGGCCTGGCGTGGGGCGAACAGGGCTTTCGCCAGCTCACCAACAATGTGCGCCCGGTGTCGACTCCTGCCGATGCCAAGGGCCTGAAGGTGCGCACCATGGAGAACCCCATCCACATTGCCGCCTTCCGCGAACTGGGCATTCTGGCCACGCCCATGGCATGGCCAGAAGTCGCCACGGCGCTGCAGCAGGGCACCATCGACGGCCAGGAAAACCCGATGTCGGTCATCGTGTCGGCCAAGCTGCCGCAGCTGCAGAAGTATCTGTCGCTCACCTCGCACGTATATGGCCCGGCCGTGGTCCTGGGTTCGCCCGCCACATTCGGTGGGCTCTCCGATGCCGAAAAGGCCGCGCTTGAAAAGGCCGGCAAGGCAGCGGCGGTCGCCATGCGCGAATACGTGAACAACGTCGAGCAAAGCGGTATTGAAGAAGTGAAGAAGGCCGGCATGCAGGTCAACGAAGTCGACCATGCTGCCTTCTCCAAGGCGCTTGATCCGGTCTACCCGCAATACTACAAGCAGTTCGGCAAGGAACTCGTCGAGTCCATCCGCAACGCTCAATAAGGGCACGCGGGCTCATCCGGCCGGCAGGCGTCTGTCCTTCAGCAGGCGTTTGCCGGCCTCGCCTCATTCTGCTTCATCGTGAAATTCGTCAATCTCCTCGATCGCAGCCTGTTCAGGTCGGTTTCCGTCATCTGTCAGCTGTTGCTGTTTTCCGCTGTGGCCGCGGGCTTCTACCAGGTCATCTCCCGCTTCATTCTGCAATCGCCCGCCGACTGGAGCGAGGCCTGGACCCGTTCCTCGCTGATCTGGACAGTCATGCTGGGCCTGTGTCTGGCGTTTCGGCATGGTGCCATGCTCAGTGTCGAGATGCTGCACAGCTTTCTCAAAGGCCGGGCCAGGCGCTGGCTCGAGCACGTCATCATGCTCGTCTGCGTGGGTTTCCTTGGCTTCATGGCCTGGGTCGGCGCGCAGATGGCGTGGCGGGTGCGGTTTCAAACACTGGCCAGCCTCGAATTCTCGATCTCATGGATCTATATCGCCATTCCGATCGGCACCACACTCGCCATCCTCGGTGTGATCGCCCGCTGGCTCGATAACGTCGAACCGCCGCCCGTCGACGACACGGTCATCTGATCCATCGCAATACCGGGTCCCAGGCCAAGGCAATGGCACCACACCAGGTGCCTTTCTCGAAAGTATTAAGTAGGACACTGCATGTCGCACCTGATGATCGTCTCGATGCTGGTCTTCTTCACCCTGTCGGTGCCGGTGGCGGTATCGATCGGGTTGGCCGGCCTTTTGGGCGTGGCGCACGAGGGCATGACCTGGCTGGTGGTGGCCCAGCAGATCTATGCCGCCCTCGATAAATATCCGCTGGTGGCCGTGCCCTTCTTCATTCTGGCTGGCAATCTTATGGAGGCCGGCGGCATTTCCGAGCGCATGGTCGAATTTGCCAAGAGCCTGGTGGGCGGCATGCAGGGCGGGCTGGCGATCAGCTGTGTCCTGACCTGCATGATCTTCGCCGCTGTGGCGGGTTCCAGCGTTGCCACCACCTTTGCAGTCGGTGCGATCCTGATTCCGGCGATGTTGCGGCATGGCTACCCGCGCCCGTTTGCCGCGTCGCTGCAGGCCACTTCAGCGGAACTGGGCGTCATCATCCCGCCCTCGGTGCCCATGATTCTGTTCGCGGTTTCCACCGACACCTCGGTGGGTGAACTGTTCATTGCGGGGGTCGGGCCGGGCATTCTGATCGCCGGCGCACTCATGTTGTATGTCTGGCTTTATGCCAAGCGCCACGGCTATGGCAAGCGCGACGGCGAAGGCAAGCTGCCCGTATGGGTGGCGTTCAAACGGGCCTGGTGGGCCCTGCTGATGCCGGTCATTATTCTCGGCGGCATCTACGGTGGCATCTTCACCCCCACCGAGGCCTCTGCCGTGGCGGTGGTCTATGCCCTGTTCGTCGGCATCTTCGTGTACCGGCGGCTCGACCTCAAGACCCTGTCGCACACGTTCCACCGCTCGGTAATCTCCACGTCGGTGATCATGTTCATCATTGCCAACGCCGGCGTGTTCGGTTTCCTGTTGAATCGTGCAGGCATTCCGCAGGCACTGGGTGACTGGTTGTCTATCCTGTTCACCGACAAGAACACCTTTTTGCTGGGCGTGAACCTGGCGCTGTTCGTGATCGGCATGTTCATCGAGACTTCCGCCTCGATCGTCGTGCTGGCCCCGTTGCTGCTGCCCGTCGCCATGCACTTTGGCGTCGACCCGGCCCACTTCGGGGTGATCATGGTGGTGAACCTGGCCCTGGGCATGGTCACGCCGCCCTTCGGCGTGAACCTG
>JAEZGR010000069.1 GCA_023437255.1 Pseudomonadota bacterium
CTGCTAATGAAAGCGTCAGGCCGTGATCGTTTCCTCGCGGCTGAACGAGTCCGGCAGCCCGAAAGCGGCGGGGCCCCCGTATGCCAGAATCGCCTTCTTCACGAAACGGGCGTCGACCAGATCGCGAGCCACAAACGCCGGGTCGAGATCCTTCAGGAACGCATTTTGTCCCGATACCAGCGTGTTCTGCAGCTTGCGGATCAGTTCCTCGGTGTAGCTGGGGAAGGGGTAGGGCTGGAAGTCAATGCGCTTCTGGTTCCACGACGTGTTCACGATGGCGCCGTCGCGTTCGTACAGTGCGGTGTTCAGGCGTTCGGGCTCCAGCACGTTGGCCAGCGCTTCGTACGTATGCGGCGTGTACTTCTGCGGGTTGTCGCGTGAAAGAATGCGCGCGGTCTCCTGGCGGTTCTCCTGAATCCAGGCTTGAGCCTGAACGACCCCGTTCACCACCTTCTGCGACCATTCGGGGCGCTGTTCCAGATCCTGTTCATGCATGAGCACGACGCAGCAGGCGTGGTCGCGCCATACGTCGCCCGTGAAGCGCAGGATCTTGCCCACTTTCAGCACTTCGGCGTTCGCGTTGAAGGGTTCCGCCACGATATAGCCGGCGATCTGCTTGTTGGCCAATGCGGGCACCATGTCGGAAGGCGCCATCACCACCAGTTTGACCTGACGCGGGCCGGGCTCGCCGTCGGCAATGGGCTCCAGCCCTTCGCTCTTGAGCAGGTGCTGCAGCACGACGTTGTGCAGCGAATACCAGAACGGAATCGCCACGGTGGTGCCGCCCAGATCGGTGAGGCGGTCGATGGTGGGTTGTACTGTCAGACCCGAGCCCGACATGTGGTTCCAGGCCACCACCTTGGCGGGCGATTTGCTGCCGTAGCGTGCCCACACCGTCATGGGCGAAAGCAGGTGGACAGCGTTGACCTGGCCCGCCAGGAATGCCTCGACGATCTGTGCCCAGCTGCGGAACAGGCGCGGCTTCTCGACCTTCAGACCCTGCTGCTCAAACAGGCCGTTGTGATGGGCCACCAAGAGAGGCGTGGCGTCGGTGATCGGGAGATAACCGATGCGCAACGGTGCGTCGGGTTCGGCCGCACGGGCCACATTGGCCATTTGCAGCAGCGGCAGGGCGCCCGCAGCGGAAAAGAGTGCAGAAAGCTTCAGGAACTGGCGCCGGGTCTGGCGGGTGGCTTCTGATTCGCCGGTCGGGTACATGCAAAGCTCCTCGGGGAGGTGGTGTGCGGTCGGTCAGGCCGCGAGGGTGTTCAAGGTGTCTTGTTCGGCAGCCGCGGCGGGGGCGCCGCTGCGGCGGTGGTCACGCAACAGTTTCATGATCTCGAGGCGCAGCGCGCTCAGTTCGATGCTGAGCGGATCACGGGGATGCGCGCTGCGCAATGTCCATTCGCCGATCGTGCGGCCCGGCGTGTCGCCGATCAGCACGATGCGGTCGGCGAGAATCATGGCCTCGTCGATATCGTGCGTGACCAGTACGGCGGCCGTGCCGTGGCGGGAAATGATCTTCTGAAGCAGGGCCTGCATATCGCCGCGGGTGATTTCGTCCAACGCGCTGAAGGGCTCGTCGAGCAGCAGAATCTCGGGGTGGCGCACCAGACTACGGGCGAGGGCCGCCCGCTGAGCCATGCCGCCCGACAACTCTGACGGATACCGGCCCTGGCTGCCCTGGAGTCCGACTTCGGCAATGGCGACGCTTACGCGGCTCTGTATCTCGGCCTTGCTGATTTCCGGCTGATGCTTGAAATCCAGGCCGAAGCCCACGTTTTCTTCGAGCGTGAGCCAGGGCAAGAGGCTCGGATCCTGAAATACGAAACTGGAACGCGGATGCGGACCGTTCAGCAGCTCACCCCTCACTCGCACCGTGCCGTGGTCGGGGCCTTGCAGGCCTGCCAGCACGCGCAACAGCGAGGACTTGCCCACGCCGCTGGGGCCCAGCACGGCAATCACCTCGCCGGGCATCAGCCGCAGCGAGAATTGGTGCAGCACCACACGGGGGGTGCCGCCGGCGCGTGCGTAGCCGAGCCGTATGTCGGCGGCTTCCAGAACGGCGGTCTGGTGGGCGGTCTCGCTCATGGGGTGGGTCTGATCAGTCGGGAAGGAGGTAGAAGTCGGCCTTGCCGACGCCGCAATCGGGGCATTCCCAATCGTCGGGGATATCTTCGAAACGGGTGCCGGGCGCGATGCCGTGTTCAGGCATGCCCGCCGCTTCGTCGTAGATCATGCCGCAGGGGCCGCACATCCATTGCCGGCTCATGCCGCCTCCACTTGCGTCTCGGCCTGCTCCAGCGCATGGATTTCCTTGCGCAAATGCTTCAGTGCGGGGGTGACGATGGCGACGAACACGGCCTCGCGCTGGCGGCGCTGCGCCGGATGGCGCATCAGGTATCCCTTGGCACCGGCGTGCAGCACGGCGGAGTTGGCGGCGCGCAGGGTCAGCTCCGACACGGCCAGACGCAGGCGCAGCACGTCGATGGGTGCGGCCACACCCTGGTCGGCCAGTTCGGACACGCGCTGCGCATTGGCTTGCAGTGCTTGCGTTTCGCGGGCCAGGTCGTCGCCCTGGTCGTCGAGGAACTGGTTCACGTGCGCTGTGGTGACGTTGCTTTCGCGGATCGTGCGCAGCGAGCCTTCGATAATGCCGAATCCCATGCCGGTCTGCGCCAGCACGAAGCCGGGTTTGATCGCACGGATGTAATCGTTGAATTGCGCAGGGTGTGCCAGTACGTCTTCAGGTGCGACGTGCACGTCTTTCATGCGGATGTTCAGTGTCTGCGTGCCTTCCATGCCCGAAAACTCGGGGCAGGGGCGCAGCGTCACGCCGGGCGCGTCGCCCGGCACGGCAAACATCACATAACCTCCGTCTTCGACCGAGGCCGCTACGATCGCCAGATGCTTTTCGCCGATGTTCGACACCCACGGCAACGCGCCCGACACCACGTATCCGTCGCCGTCGCGCCGCGCTCGCAGGTGAATATTCTCGATGCCTGCCAGGTGTTTCACGGTGTTCGACATGCCCGTGCCGGCCAGCAGCTCGCCCGAGGCGACTGCGTTGAGGTAGCGGGCACGCACGGCGGCGTTGGGCGCATGCCGGAGGTAATGGGCGCAGGTGCTCTGGCACCACGTCAGAAACGCCGTGGAGCCGCACTCGCGACCCACTTCGGCGATCGAATCGATTTGGGCGCCGATGCCCAGGCCCAGGCCGCCCGAATCGGCGGGTAATGCGGCGGCAAACGCGCGGGTCTTGCCCAGCGCGCGCATGAACGCCGCCGGGTACAGGCCCTCCTGGTCAATGGCTGCCGTGAGCGGTGTCAGTTCTGTATCGACGAGCGCGCGCACGCGCTCAATCAACGACGCGCGCTCGCCGTCAACGACGTCGGTGCGTTGGGTCATGACAAAAATCCTTGTTGAATTCAGGCGAACGCCGTGAGTTCAGGGTTGGCGTAGGGCTGCAGCTCGGGGTTGATCGGCGTCTGAGCCAGGCTGTTGGCGTAATTGCACAGGGTGGCAAGGCTCACGCCCAGCACGACTTCCAGTGCCTGCTGGTCGTTGTAGCCGGCGGCGCGGAACGCGGCCAACTCTTCGTCGTCGACCTGGCCCTTCTTGGTGATGACGGCCACGGTAAAGCGGGCCAGTGCATCCAGTTTCGGGTCGTCGAGCGCTTCGACCTTGCGCAGCGCATCGACGAGCTGTTCAGGCATGCGCAGTTTGGCAATCGAGAGCTTGGTGTGGCCGGCCACGCAGAAACCGCAGTCATTCAGCGTTGCAGCGGTGATCTGCACCACTTCCCGTTCAACCGGGCTCAGGCTGGTGCCGCCGTTGATGGCGCCGACGACCTGGTAGGTCTCCAGGGCGGCGGGCGCGTTGGCCAGTACGCCGATCAGGTTAGGGAGAAAGCCGTTGGCCTGTTGCGCAGCCTGCACGCGTTCGCGGGCGGCTTCGGGGGCGGAGTCAACGGTATGGATGGTGAGGCGGCTCATGGCAGGGACCTGTGCTTGAAGAAACTGAATCTGCAAATAGCGGTTGCACAAGTCTAGGCGGCGCTGCAAATAGATGGAACGAATAAGAAGGCATGAGCTAATCACCAGGGCGGTCATAAGCTCATTACCAAATCGTCTTTCTGCTGCAAAGCGGGCGCTGCCCGGGCGAGGATTATCGTTCGCCGCGAGCGCGGGATGTGCTTGTCGGCGGCAGGTAGCGGCGCTGGATGCCATTCTCGCGACCGAACCGCTTCCAGTCGAAGGCCGGGCCCGGGTCGGTCTTGCGACCCGGTGCAATATGTTCGTGGCCGCGCACGGCGCGTAGCGTGTGGCGCGCCCTCAGTGCCGGCATGAGCCGCTGCAGCGCGGTGTACTGCGCATCGGTGTAGGGCAGGGTGTCGGTGCCTTCCAGTTCGATACCGATCGAAAAATCATTGCATCGCTCCCGGCCGTCGAACCATGACACGCCGGCATGCCAGGCGCGCTGGTGGGTGGACACGAACTGTACGATGTGGCCGTCGCGACGTACGAAAAAGTGGGCCGAGACGCGCATGCCGCGTAGGTTCTCAAACCAGGGATGCGAATCGTGATCGAGCTGGTTCTGGAAGAAGTCGATGACTTCCGGTCCCCCGAATTGCCCCGGTGGGAGGCTGATGTTGTGCAGAACCAGAAGTGAAGCGACTTGCCCGGGAGGGCGCTCGTCGAAGTTGGGTGAGGGCCGCAGCCAGACGGCGTGCGCTGGCTTGAGCCATCCGTGGCGGTCGAGTTTGAGGGGCTGTCTTTCGATATTTGGCATTATCGAGCGTTGCGATGTCCCAGGCGGGCGTGTTCCTGCCCGCACCAGGTCTGGCCGTCGCTGAGATACGCTTCCGAGCGCGGCATGTGTATTCCACAGTGCGCGCATCGAACCATGGATTCAGCGTCGCTCATGTCGGTATCGGCGGGTTTTTCTTTTGCACGGATCTGCTGGCCTGAGCCACCCGTGCGTGCACTGCCGCTGCGGGCCAGCAGCCGGGCGCCGATCAGTACTGCCATGATCACGACAAACCAGAACAGGATCTTCCCCACGATTCAACCTCTTTGAAGCA
>JAEZGR010000092.1 GCA_023437255.1 Pseudomonadota bacterium
GCGCCACACCGCCCGACGCGATGATTGCGCGGACCGCGGCAGAGACAAGCAACAGGGAGGGTCGCCGGGCAGAGGAGCGGACCGTTTGGCCAGGGGCGAGTGGGGTCATGGAAGCGCCGTATATTGCGTTAAGTTTGTTATGTTATAACATGACTTGACCGAAACTCACCTTGAAAGGCCGCCATGACTGCCGCAACCCCGCCCGCCGACGCCCGGGTGGCCGCGCAACTCGACACCGCTCAAGCACTGTGCGAATCACGGGGCAAACGCCTGACGCCGATCCGGCGCAAGGTCCTGGAAATTCTGCTTCTGCAGGAGCGCAGCGTTAAGGCATACGAATTGCTAGAGCTGATCCGCCAAGTGCAGCGGGGTGCCGCGCCGCCCACCGTGTATCGCGCGCTCGACTTCCTGGTGGAAGAAGGCCTGGCGCACCGGCTCGATGCCATCAACGCCTGGGCCGCCTGCCACGACGCGGGCGGCGAGCCCCACGATCTGCTGGTGGTGTGCACGGGTTGCGGAGCGGTGGCCGAATTGAGCGACCCGGCGCTCACGCGGCGGCTGGCCGACAAGGTGGCCCACGCGGGCTTTCGCCTGTCGGGCCACGAGACCGAGTTGAGGGGCCTGTGCAGCGAGTGCCATTGCGGCCAGGCCGATGTTTGCCCTAACCCGCCCTCTGTGATGTAATCGCAGACTATATTTTTCCCCGGTATCAGTACCTTGGGGAGTCGAGAGAACGCAAGATGAGCTCAGCTGAACGCCTCGAAAAGAAGCGACTTCAAACCATGGTGCCAGTCACCATCCTGACCGGATTCCTCGGTGCGGGCAAGACTACGCTTCTGAAACGCATTCTTGGCGAATATCACGGCAAGCGCATCGCCGTGATCGAAAACGAATTCGGACCCGAAAGCATCGACAACGAGCTGCTGGTGCAGAACACCGACGAAGAAATCGTCGAACTCAGCAACGGCTGCGTCTGCTGCACGGTACGTGGCGATCTGATGCGCACCCTGAACGAGCTGCGGATGCGCCGCCAGGCCGGCGAGCTCAACTTCGAGCGCGTCATCATTGAAACGACCGGCATGGCCAATCCTGGCCCCGTGTGCCAGACCTTCTTCATGGACGACGACATCTCCGAGTACTACCGCCTCGATGCGGTGATCACGGTCGTCGACGCGAAGCACGGCATGGAGACACTCGATCGCCAGGAAGAAGCACAGAAACAGGTGGGTTTCGCCGACCGCATTCTGGTTTCCAAAAAGGATCTGGTCTCCGACGACGAATTTCAGGCCCTGCGTGCCCGGCTGCTGCGCATCAATCCGCGCGCGGCGATCACGCCCGTTCATTTCGGCGAAACCGATATCGCATCGCTGCTCGATATCAGCGGTTTCAATCTGAACACCATTCTCGACATCGATCCGGACTTCCTCGCCGAGGATCACCCGG
The DNA here is from genome assembly GCA_023437255.1 of Pseudomonadota bacterium. GTDB lineage: Bacteria > Pseudomonadota > Gammaproteobacteria > Burkholderiales > Burkholderiaceae_B > Yanghanlia. The sequence continues at coordinate 1,444 of JAEZGR010000092.1, forward strand.
ACGCGGCCCACGCGCACCACCACGATCACGAGGGTGAGTGCGGCGAACATTGCGGCCACGATCATGATCACGATCACGCCCATCATCACCATCATCATCACGCCCACAACGACGAGGTCGGCGCCTTCGTGTTCAGGTCCAACAAGGCCTTTGACCCGGAGCGCCTTGAAGAATTCCTGGGTGGCATCGTTCAGGTCTACGGGCCCGATCTGCTGCGCTACAAGGGCATTCTTTACCTCAAGGGCATCAACCGCCGCATGCTGTTCCAGGGCGTACACATGATGATGGGCGCCGAACCCGGGAAACCGTGGCTCTCAGGTGAAAAGCCTAATACCAAGATGGTTTTCATAGGCCGTAAACTGCCCCAAGAGATTTTCCAGCGGGGTCTCGAACAATGTCTGGTGTGAGCCCGCAGGCGCGCGCGAACCGCAGCACCTGTGGTCCACCAGGCCTTTACTTATAAGAAAGAGGATGCACCATGGTTAGTAAAACTGCCACTGTCATCAGTCCAGAGCAATTGCCAACGGAAGAAGAACTCCTGGCCATGCCTGAATCCGATTACATGAACGAGATTCAGCTTGCCTTCTTCCGCAACCGTCTCAAGGAACTCGAAACCGAGATTCTGAACAACGCCGGTGCCACCACCGAGAACCTGCGCGAAACCCAGTTCGTTCCCGATCCGGCCGACCGCGCCACCATCGAAGAAGAACACGCGCTCGAACTGCGTACCCGCGACCGCGAACGCAAGCTGCTCAAGAAAGTGCAGCAGGCCATCAACAGCATCGACGCCGGCGAATACGGCTGGTGCGAAGAAACCGGCGAGCCCATCGGCATCGCGCGTCTGCTGGCCCGCCCCACCGCCACCCTCTCGCTCGAGGCACAAGAACGCCGCGAAATGCGTCAGAAGCTGTACGGCGATTGAGCCACGCTGCGGGTACCACCCCGCAGCTGGCCTTGCTGCACGCGCCCGCCGCGTGCACCCTCCTCCCGCCAGGCATGCCCTGCATCGCAATCCCTCCCCTCCTCGTCTTGAAAAGGCGGCTACCCGCCCCCATGTGAATCCTTCAACAGGAAGATTCCATGGAACAATTTCACGCAACCACCATTTTGTGCGTACGCCGCGGCAATCAAGTCGCCATCGGCGGCGACGGACAGGTCACGCTCGGCAACATCGTCATCAAGGGTACGGCCCGCAAGATCCGCCGCCTCTACAACGACCGGATCCTGGCGGGCTTTGCCGGCGCCACAGCCGACGCATTCACCCTGCAGGAACGCTTCGAGGCCAAGCTCGAGAAACACCAGGGCAACCTGATGCGTGCCGCCGTCGAGCTCACCAAAGACTGGCGCACCGACCGTGTGTTGCGCCGCCTCGAGGCCATGCTCATCGTGGCCGACAAGGATCACACCCTGGTGCTCACCGGCAACGGCGACGTGCTCGAACCCGAGGAAGGCATCGCAGCCATCGGTTCGGGCGGTGCGTACGCGCAATCGGCCGCCCTGGCCCTGCTGCGCAACACCGAACTCAGCCCTGAAGAAATCGTGCGCAAATCGCTGACCATTGCCGGCGACCTCTGCATCTACAC
>JAEZGR010000170.1 GCA_023437255.1 Pseudomonadota bacterium
CCACAACAGCCACTACCGCTTCGCCGAAATCGGGATCAGGTACCCCGATTACGGCCGACTCATTCACACCGGGCAATGCATCAATGACTTCCTCGATTTCCTTCGGATATACGTTGTATCCCCCTGAAATAATCAGATCCTTGCTGCGCCCGACGATGCTCAGATAGTTTTCGGGAACCCCGTCACCACCAAACAAGCCCACGTCACCGGTGCGGAACCACCCCTCTTCAGTAAATTCCTCGCGCGTTTTTTCGGGCATGCGCCAATAGCCGGCGAATACATTGGGGCCTTTGACCTGGACATGGCCGATCTCCCCCGGTGCGAGCACGTTGCCTTCATCGTCGACCACACGCACCGACACGCCCGGCAGCGGCATTCCCACGGTACCGCCCAAACGTTCGCCGAGCGAAAGATCGTACGGATTTGAGGTCAGCATGACCGTTTCGCTCATGCCGTAGCGTTCGAGTATGGTGTGGCCGGTGCGTTCACGGAACTCATTGAACGTTTCGGTGAGCAACGGTGCCGAGCCCGAGATGAAGAGCCGCATGTTGGCGCACAGCTCGCGCGTGAAACGCGCATCACTGAGCAGCCGCACGTAGTAGGTGGGAACACCCATCATCACCGTACTGCGTGGCAGGTACTCGATGGCCCGGTCGAGGTCGAGCTTGGGCAGCCAGATCATGCGGGCTCCCGCCAGCAACGCGCCGTGCGACGCCACAAAGAGTCCGTGCACATGAAAGATGGGCAGCATGTGCAACAAGACATCGTCGGAGCGCCAGCCCCAGAAATCCTTCAGCACCTGTGCGTTCGAAGACAGATTGCCATGGGTGAGCATGGCGCCTTTGCTGCGCCCGGTCGTACCCGAGGTGTAGAGAATGGCCGCCAGATCGTCGGGAGCACTCTGAACCGTTTCGAAGGTATCACTGGCGTCGGCCGCGGCCATTGCCAGCGTGCCGCTGCCGTCCTGGTCGAGCGTGAGCACATGGGGCGTGCCGGTCTTGCGGGCCAGCTCATTGACCCAATCGAGATTACGGCTGTCGCACACGACCAGTGCCGGCTCTGCGTCGCCCAGAAAATATTCGACTTCCGACGACTTGTAGGCGGTGTTCAAGGGCAGGTACACCAGCCCGGCTCTTACCGTGGCCAGGTACAGCATCAATGCCATGGGGGATTTTTCGACCTGTACCGCGACGCGCGCGCCCTTGGGCAGCTGTAACGACTGCAGGAGCGATGCGAGCTTTGCGCTCAGCGCCTCGATATCATTCCAGGTGTAGGTCTGTTCGGGCGTTTCGATGGCGACCTGGCTGCGGTCTTGTGGAAACCCGCCCGCGAGCACGGCGTACAAATTGGCGTTGCCTTCCAAATCAATCTCCTGTGAATACCGGCTCCTCGCCGGCCAAGAATGCGCGTACCCCTTCGCGGTGGTCGCGGCTTTCAGCATAACGAAACAGATCGAGCATCTCGGCGTCGCTCAGCGGTGCCGTCGATGCGCTCAGCCGCGCCGCCGTCTGCTTGTTGATTCGTGCAGCCAGGGGGGCGCCTCGCGCCAGGCGGCGCGCACAGCGCATGACATCATCGCTGACGTCAGGCTCGGGCAGAACTCGCGTGAGCAGGCCCTTGGTGAGCGCTTCCTGAGCGCCGAACACCCGACCCTCGAGCAGAATTTCGAGCGTGACCGCCCGACCAGCCAGGGCCAGCAAGCCGCGCATTTCGTCGGGCGCCATGGGGAACCCAAGACGATTGATGGGCACACCGAACCGCGATTCGGCCGATGCAATGCGCAAATCGCACTGACAGGCGATCTCGAGCCCACCGCCCACACATACGCCGTGAATCTCGGCCACCACCGGATGCCTGCAGCCGGCAATGGCCCGCAGCGCAGGGGCCAGGATATTGGTGTGGTAGTGAATCACGCCCTGGAGGTCGGCACGCTGCTGCGGAAACTCTCGGATGTCGGCGCCCGCGGCAAAATTGCCACCTTCACCGCGCAGCACCACACAGCGCAGGGCGTCGTTGGCCGACAGTTCTGTGAACACCTGGTGAAGCTGCTGCCACATGAACACCGTGATGGCGTTCAGACGCCCCGGGTGACTCAATGTGACGATCGCGATCGGCCCTTCAAAATCGACCAGAATGCGCCCGCTCTCGGTATGTCCCTCGCTTGCGCTCATCGCCACCTCAGGTTCATGCCCAGCTTGGGCTTGCCCTGCGCCAGCAAGGCAAGGTTATCGTCGAGCTGGTCGAGCTCGTACAGGTAGTTGACCATCATGCCGCATGACTGCGCCATCCCCTTGGCCGAGCAGTCGGCGGCCCAATTTACACGCTCGATGCGGGCGCCGTTACCCAAATGAAACCGCGCCACCGGGTCGATGGGCTGCCCGTTCTTCATGGTCTTGAGATAGTGCACGACCAACCGGAGGCCCGTACGCTGCACGGCGTCGGACGCCTGGCCGGCGGCTGCCAGGCGCAACCTTTCCACCCACTTGAGACCCGCTTCGGGGTCGTCGAGCGCTTGCTGCTTGTCGTTCTTGTCGGTGAGCAGCGCTTGCAATGCGTTGCCGTCTTGTTTGGCCAGCCAATCAGCAAAGCCGGGAATCGGCGAAAGCGTGGCGAAGGACTTGAGCCGCGGAATTTCGCGCAGCAGTTCATCGATCACCCGTTTCAAGAGGAAGTTGCCGAAGCTGATGCCGCGCAGGCCCGGCTGCGTGTTCGAAATGGAATAGAAAATTGCCCAGCGGGCCTTGCCGGTGTCTTCTGCAGGAATCTGCGGATCAAGCAGAACCTGCACGTTTCCGGCCATCTGCGGAGCAAAAGCCACTTCCACGAAGATCAGCGGGATATCCTTCATGCGCGGGTGGAAGAAGGCATAACAGCGCCGATGGCCGGCCACCCGATGCTTGAGTTCTTCCCAGGAACGGATTTCGTGAACTGCCTCGTATTCGATGAGCTTTTCGAGCAAGGAGGCGGGTGAATCCCACGTGATGGGTCGAAGCTCGAGCATGCCCACATCAAACCAGGCGGTCAGCAAGCCTTCGAGTTCGCGCTCGAGTACGCTCAATCCGGATATCTGCTTGCGCCAGCGCAGCATGTCTGCCCGAAGCTCCACCAGCAGATTCAGGCTTTCGGCCTGTGCATACAGGCGTCGGAACATGCGCAGCCCGAGATCCTCGCGAGGCTCCAGGCCCGCGCTCGCCTGAGCGAGGCTGCCCAGCATCGCCCGCCGGTCCTTGGGGTCGGATGCCAGATAGCGATCACTCCATTGTTTGGCCTGACGATTGGCCGCGACATCGGTGAGGCGTGCCGTAAACAGCAACTCGACCTGTTCTGGCTCGGGCAGCGGATCACGCTCGAGCCAGCGCGACAACCGCGCCATCAGGCCGGACGCCGTCTTGGCAAGGGGCGTCCCGCTTACGGGTGTGTTTACGGATGTGCCGGGTTGTTCTGTACTGGTGAGCGCTTGCTCACCGGTGCCGCCCCGCTGCGTGGCGTTGTCACCCGGCGTCTTGCCAGTGGTCGCCACGACAGCCAGCGCTCTTTCCTCAGACTTGATTTCGGTCGTCGCCATGATCAGGCTCCTGAATCGTTAAGGCGGTAAGGCTCGCCGGGTCCGCGCCGCCCTGCGCCTTTTCGTGGGCGGCGAGCACATGCAAAGCGTCGAGCTGGCGCATCAGATGCCTGCGCGTGAGCGTTTCGGCGCCTTCGGGATCACGCGCCTTGAGCGCGGCAAAAATGGCCAGATGTTCGGCACAGGATTCCTGGATGCGCCCCGGATACGCCAGGCTTTTGTGGCGCGAAAGGCTCAGGACTTTGCGCAGGTTGTCGACGATGTCGGAAAGCCAGCGATTGTCGGCAAGTTCCTGGATCGCTTCGTGGATCAGCGCGTTGGTTGCGTAATAGCGATCGATGTCGCCTGCGTGCGCGTGTTGCTGAAGCTGTTCGTGCAATGGCTCGAGCCGATGCAGATCGTCGGCGCTGACCTTGCCGGCGGCCTCGTAGGCGCAGCGGCCCTCGAGCATGGCCATGAGCGGGAAGATATCGTCGAGGTCGCGTGCAGAGAGCTCGTTCACAAAGCATCCGCGCCGGGGCTCGAGCCTCAGCAGACCTTCGGCAACCAGCACCTTCAAGGCTTCACGCAGCGGCGTCCGCGATACGCCTAGCTCTTGTGTCAGGCGCACTTCGTCGATCCAGGCGCCGGCCTTGAGCTCGCGTGACTGAATCATTTCACGCAGCCGGTCGGCAACTTCAAGGTATAGCACCTGCTGAACGATACGGGAGCCCATGATGTACCCTCCGGCATCACTGCACAGCAATTTACTGCGCCAATAATTCATAATTATGGCGATTTGCCGGCGCAGCGCAATAGCAAGCGCTCGCGGTTTACCCTAAGCGCATTCATCATGGTATGCCCGGG
>JAEZGR010000194.1 GCA_023437255.1 Pseudomonadota bacterium
ATCGTGGGTTCCAGCAACGCCGTGAACCTGACCGACGGGCTTGATGGTCTGGCCATCATGCCCACCGTCATGGTGGGCAGCGCGCTGGGAATCTTTGCCTATGTGGTGGGGCGCGTCGATTACTCCAAATACCTGCTCTTCCCCTACATACCCGGGGCGGCCGAGCTCATGGTGCTGTGTGCCGCGATTGCGGGCGCAGGCCTGGCCTTTCTGTGGTTCAACGCCTACCCCGCCCAAGTCTTCATGGGCGATGTGGGGGCCCTGGCGCTGGGTGGGGCCCTGGGCACCATCGCCGTGATCGTTCGTCAGGAAATCGTGTTGTTCATCATGGGCGGCGTCTTCGTGGTCGAAACGCTTTCCGTGATGCTGCAGGTCACGTGGTTCAAGTACACGAAAAAACGTTACGGAGAAGGGCGGCGCATATTCCGAATGGCGCCCCTGCACCATCACTTTGAGGTCACCGGCTGGAAGGAGACACAGGTGGTGGTGCGCTTCTGGATCATCACCATGATGCTGGTTCTGGTCGGTCTGGCCACTTTGAAATTGCGATGAAGAGCGTTGAGTTCCCCTCTCTGAAGCAGGAAGGCATCACCCTGGTCCTGGGACTGGGCGAACCCGGCGTGGCCGCGACCCGCTGGTGCCTGCGCCACGGTGTTGCGCTGCGGCTGGCCGACACGCGCGAGGCACCTGCCGGGCTGGGCGCATTGCAGGCCGAGGCGGGGGCGCCGCTCGACGCCCGTTTGGGCGGTGCGGCGCTGCAAACCGCAACGCTTGACGGGGTGTCGCGCATCGTCATCAGCCCGGGTCTCAATCCGTCCGAAGAGCCGCTCGCCGCGTTTCTGGCCCAGGCCCGCGAGGCGCAGGTCGAAATCATCGGCGAGATCGAGCTGTTCGCGCGTGCGCTGACCGATCTCGCGGAGCATGGCTATCGCCCCAAGGTGCTGGCTGTGACCGGCACCAATGGAAAGACCACGGTAACGGCCATGGCCCGTCGCCTGGCGGAAGCGGCCGGTTTGAGTGCGGTGGCCGCCGGCAACATCAGCCCGCCGGCCCTCGATGCGCTTGCACACGCGCTGGACGCCGACGAGTTGCCCGACGTCTGGGTGCTGGAGCTGTCCAGCTTCCAGATCGAGAGCACCCGCACCCTGAGCCCTGACGCCGCGGGGGTGCTGAACGTGACGCAGGATCATCTCGATTGGCATGGCTCCATGCAGGCCTATGCGGCCGCCAAGGCCCGTCTGCTGAAGCATGCAGCAGTGTCGGTGGTGAACCGTGACGATCCGCTGGTCATGAGCATGGTCGACAGCGTAAGCGATCTGACGGTACGCAGCTTTGGCCGCGACCTGCCGCAGTACGAAGGCGACTTTGGCCTGGAAGACAGCCACGGCATCGAGTGGCTCGCCGCCGTTCCGACCGGCGAACCGGCGCCACCCGCGACGGGGCGGCGCAAGGAGCGTCAGCCTGAAGCCCGCGCCATCGGAACCGCGCAGCGTCTCATGCCCACCGAGGCTTTGCGTCTGCGGGGTCGTCATAACGCGCTGAATGCGCTGGCCGCGCTGGCGCTCGTTCAGACTACCGGCGCCGGCATGGCGCCCATGTTGCACGCGCTACGCGAGTACGCAGGCGAGCCCCATCGTTGCGAGTTTGTGCGCAACGTCGGCGGCGTGGATTTCGTGAACGACAGCAAGGGCACCAATGTGGGAGCCACTGTCGCGGCACTCGAAGGCATGGGCCGGCCGGTCGTGCTGATCGCGGGTGGTCTGGGCAAGGGGCAGGATTTCGCGCCGCTTGCGACCGCCATTCGCCGTCATGCGCAGGCGGTGGTGCTGATCGGCCGAGATGCGCCGCTCATCCGTGCCGCGCTCGGCGAGGGGGCATTGACTGTGGTCGATGCCGACTCCATGCAGTCTGCCGTGGCCGCCGCCAAGGCGCACGCTCCGCAGGGCGGTGTTGTGCTGCTTTCGCCGGCCTGCGCCAGCATGGACATGTTCGCCAATTACGGTGAGCGCGGGCGCCGCTTTGTCGAAGCGGTTGAAGAGCTGGCGCTTGACAGTGGGGAGGTGGCATGAGGCTGCTTTCCGAACTCGGTACCGGTGTGACAGCCGTGCGGCCCGGCCGCACGAGCATGCCGCTGTTCGATGTGCCGCTCGTCGTGGCCTTCGTGACGCTGGTGCTGTTCGGTCTGCTGATGGTCTATTCGGCCTCGATTGCCCTTGCCGACGGGCCCCGCTATGCCAGTTATGGTCAGTTCTATTTCGTGTTGCGCCACGGTCTGTTCATTCTGGTGGGCTTTATCGCAGCGCTCATCGCCTTCACGGTGCCCATGCGCATCTGGGAGCGATTCGCTGTGCCGCTGTTCCTGGTGTGCCTGCTGCTGCTGGTGATCGTACTGATTCCGGGCGTGGGGCGCGAGGTCAACGGTGCTCGCCGCTGGTTGCCCTTGGGGGTGGTCAATTTCCAGCCGTCCGAGCTCATGAAGGTGGCGGTGGTGCTGTTTGCCGCCGATTACACGGTCCGCAAGCAGCAGCACATGCACAATTTTCTGCGTGGCTTCCTGCCCATGAGCTGCGCGCTGGCCGTCGTGGGCATTCTGCTGCTGCTCGAACCCGACCTGGGCGCCTTCATGGTTATAGTGGCAATTGCCGTCGGGCTGCTCTTCATCGGGGGCATCAACGGCAAGCTGTTCACCACCTTGCTGACCGCCCTGATCGCCAGCTTCCTGGCCCTGATCTGGCTGTCGCCGTGGCGCCGCGAGCGGCTCTTCGTTTACCTGGATCCCTGGAATCCCGACAACGCGTACGGCAGCGCGTACCAGCTCTCGCATTCACTGATCGCTCTGGGTCGCGGCGAATGGTTTGGCGTCGGCCTGGGCAACAGTGTTGAAAAGCTCCACTACCTGCCCGAGGCGCACACAGACTTCATCGTCGCCGTCATTGGCGAAGAACTTGGGTTTGCGGGCGTCGCCGGCCTCATTTCGTTGTTCGTTTTCGTGGTCTGGCGCGGCTTTGACATCGGCCGACAGGCGGTCGCCATGGAACGCACGTTCAGTGGGCTGGTGGCCCAGGGCGTGGCGTTGTGGTTCGGCGTGCAGTCTTTCATCAATATCGGCGTCTGCATTGGCCTGCTGCCAACCAAGGGGCTCACGCTGCCCATGGTGAGCTACGGTGGTACCGGCATCGTCATGAACATCGTCGCTGCGGCACTGCTGCTGCGCGTCGATTACGAGAATCGCAACATGATGAAGGGCAAGCGGACATGAGCGAGCGTACCCTGGTCATCATGGCAGGCGGCACCGGCGGGCACATCATGCCCGGCCTGGCGGTCGCCCACGAAATGAAGTCGCGCGGCTGGCGTGTGCTGTGGATGGGTCATCCCGAACGCATGGAGGGCCGCCTGGTACCCGAACAGGGCTTCGAGCTGCTGCCCCTGCGCTTTGCCGGTCTGCGTGGCAAGGGGCCCGTGGCGCTGGCCAAGCTGCCCTTCACCTTGAGCAGCGCCTGCCTGCAGGCACGCGCCGCGCTCAAGGCCGCCGGCGCCGATGTGGTGCTGGGCATGGGCGGTTACGTGGCGTTCCCGGGCGGCCTCATGGCGCGCCTCGCCGGCATTCCGATGGTCGTTCATGAACAGAATGCCGTGGCGGGCACCGCCAACCGTTGGCTGGCGCGATTCGCGCGCAAGGTGCTGGCGGGGTTCCCAGGCGCACTGCCGGGCGCGATCATGGTCGGCAACCCGGTTCGGCAGGCCTTCACGGCCCTGCCGCCTGCGGCGCAACGCTACGCCACGCGCCAGGGGCCGCTGCGCCTGCTGGTGGTGGGGGGCAGCCTGGGCGCTTCGATCCTTAACGACGTGGTGCCGCAGGCGCTCGCGCGGCTGTCCGAGGGCGAACGCCCGATCGTTCGTCACCAGGCGGGCGTACAGCATATCGAGGCGCTGCAACGCCGCTACGAAGAATACGGCGTGCAGGCCTCCTGCGAGGCCTTCATCGACGACATGGCAGACGCCTACGCGCAAACCGATGTGGTGGTGTGCCGCGCCGGCGCCATGACCGTGGCGGAAGTGGCCGCGGCCGGCGTCGCCGCACTCTTCATTCCCCTTCCACACGCCATTGACGATCACCAGACGGCCAACGCGCGTTATCTGGCCGACTGCAAAGGGGCCTGGCTGCAGCCACAAACGGGCTTCACCGCCGAATGGCTGGCGGACTGGCTGCGTTCTCTCGATCGCGAGGTGCTGGCGCAGGTGGGCCAGCATGCCCATGAGCACGCCTGCCTGTCGGCGACGCAGCTGATTGCCGATGCCTGCGAACAGGTGGCCCGGAGGACAACATGAAACACCGCATACAGAGCATCCATTTCGTAGGGATCGGCGGCTCGGGCATGAGCGGCATCGCCGAGGTGCTGCTGAACCTGGGCTATGCAATCAGTGGTTCCGACCTGCAGAGCTCTGCGGTCACACGCCGGCTCGAGGCCCTGGGCGCGCGCGTATTCATCGGTCACAGCGCCGAGAACATCAAGGGCGTGGGCGCCCTCGTGGTGTCTTCTGCCGTGAAGGCCGACAATCCCGAGGTACTGGCGGCGCGGGCCGCCCGCATTCCGGTCGTGCCGCGAGCACTGATGCTTGCCGAGCTGATGCGGCTGAAGCGCGGAATCGCAGTGGCCGGCACGCACGGCAAGACCACCACCACCAGCCTGGTGGCAAGTGTTCTGGCGGCGGGCGATCTGGA
>JAEZGR010000296.1 GCA_023437255.1 Pseudomonadota bacterium
GGCCCGCCCCCCCCCCCCCCCCCCCCGGCTCCACATTCATCCACATACCCCGATGGCGCCGCAGGAGGTGCAGAACTCGCAGCCGTCTTTCTTGATGACGGTGTGATTGCCGCATTCCTGGCAGGGCTTGCCGATCATGGCGGGTTGGGCGTGAGCCGCGCGGGGGGCGGAGGGCTCGTCGGCCACGACGCCCATGGCGTTGATGGGCAGACCCTCTTCAGTCAGGATACCCAGCATCGCGTAGCGATGGATCACCAGGCGGGCGATGTACGCCACCGTTGAAGGGAAGTTTTCCTGGCGATCGGCGCCCGGCACACGCGCCAGGAAATCACCGCGAGGTTCTGCGTAGTTCAGCAGCTTGCGCAGCTTCATGCCGATCCAGGCCGGATCGATCACGCGCATGTCGAGGCTCAGCAGCTTGCACAGGCCGTCTAGGGCAACCGGGTGTTCGCCGGTCATCCACACGCTGTACGGGCGCCGGCTGCCGTCGGGCATTTGCAGTTCCTTGAGCATGAGCACGAAATCGTCGCCCGTGGAGGGGTTACGGACATCGGCCACCCATGCCAGAGTACCGTCGGTGCCGGTCTTGGGTTCGTGCGGGGCGAAGAGCGCGTTCAGAACGGGCGAGGGATCGTCTGGGCGGGCTTCGAGTGCACCCAGGGCGTCGTAGCGCCATTCCACCAGGCGGGCCAGCGCTGCGGTTGCGCTGGGCACCTGCACAGGGTCACCGTTAGGCGGCATGGGCATCTTGAAGCCGTCGCCGTAGGCGCGCGACAGCACCGACAGCTTCTTGCGCAGCCAGCCACGATCGTTGGCGCGCATGTCGGTCGAAAGGGTCTTGGCAATGGCGTCGAGGCCTCGCGGGGGCTGCCCGCCCAGCACCCAGACTTCGAAGGGCACGTTGTCTTGATCGGCGACCACGACCGCGAAATCGCCCTGAGGCGTGCGGATGGTTTCGCTGACCCAGCCGGCGGCACCGCCCGGCAGGCTGGGGCGCGAGGGCCAGCGCAGCGAGGCCAGGGGCGGCGATTTCATGACCTCGGTGAGCACCATGCGCTTGTCTTGCTCGGAAAGCTTGATGGGCTCGGGCGTGCTGGGGGCCGTTGCCGAAGTGCCGGCATCGGTGCTTGCCGGGACTGACAACACCGCGCCCAGAATATTGTTGGGCCGGTAAGTGGTGATGCCCTTCAGCCCACGATGCCAGGCCTCCATGTAGAGGTCCTTGAAGTCTTCGTAGGGGTAGTCCTCGGGCACGTTCACGGTTTTGGAGATGGCCGCATCGACGAACGGTGCAACCGCAGCCACCATCAGCATGTGGTCACGTGCAGAAATGTCGAGCGCGCTGACGAAGGCTTCGGGCAGATTGCTCGTGTCGCCACCCATGGCTCGGAACACGCGATAGGCGTGGTCTTCGACCGTATATTCTTTTTTGCTGCCGTCGGGCATGCGCTTCAGGCGGCTGTAGAACCACGAGAAGGCGGGCTCGATACCGTTGGAGGCATTGTCGGCAAACGCGAGCGAAATGGTGCCCGTTGGCGCAATGGAAGTGAGGTGGGAATTGCGCAGGCCGTGCTTGCGGATCTGCGCCTTGATGTCTTCGGGCAGGCGCGAGGCGAAACCGGCCGAGAGGTATTTGTCGGCATCGAACAGCGGGAAGGCACCGCGTTCGCGGGCCAGCTCGACCGAAGCCTCGTAAGCGGCATCGCGCATTTCGCGGGCGAAACGGGCGGCCAGCTCGCGGCCTTCTTCGGAGTCGTAGCGCTTGTCGAGCATGATGAGCGTGTCGCCCAGACCGGTGAAGCCCAGCCCCAGGCGGCGCTTGGCGTCGGCTTCGCGCTTTTGCTCTTCGAGCGGCCACTTGGTGGCGATGAGCACGTTATCGAGCATGCGCACGGCAAGACGCGTGGCCTTGCGCATTTCTTCGAAGTCGAACTCGGCTTCGTCGGTGAACGGCGAACGCACGTAGGCGGTGAGATTCAGGCTGCCCAGGCAGCAGCAACCGTAATCGGGAAGCGGCTGCTCACCGCAGGGGTTCGTGGATTCGATGCGCTCGCAATAGGCGAGGTTGTTCTCTTCGTTGATGCGGTCGAGATACAGCACGCCCGGCTCGGCAGCCGCGTACGTGCTTTGCATGATCAGATCCCATACTTCGCGCGCACGCACCTTGCGATAGACCCATTGGCCGTCGTCGCGCAGGTAGGCACCCTTCGCCTTGAGATCGGTATTGGGTTCGACGCTGTGCGTGAGCTCGAAGTCGGTGTCTTCTTCGACCGCCTTCATGAAGGCGTCGGTCACCCCGACCGAGACGTTGAAATTGTTCAGCTGGCCGCGTTCCTGCTTGGCCGTGATGAACTCAAGGACATCGGGGTGGGTGACATTCAGAACCGCCATCTGGGCGCCGCGACGGGCGCCGGCCGACTCGACCGTTTCGCACGAGCGGTCGAACACGCGCATGTAGGAAATGGGACCCGAGGCACTGCTGCCCGTGCCCTTGACCATGGCGCCGCGCGGGCGGATCGCAGAGAAGTTGTAACCGACACCGCCCCCGCGACGCATCGTTTCGGCGGCCTGGGCGAGCGCCGTGTAGATGCCGGGCTTGCCCGCATCGGATTCAGTGATCGAGTCGCCCACCGGTTGCACGAAGCAGTTGATGAGCGTGCTTTGCAGATCGGTGCCGGCGGCGCTGTTCACGCGCCCGGCCGGCACAAAGCCATGCTCCATCGCCCACAGGAATTCCTCGGCGTACTTCTTGCGTTGCTTGGGTTCTTCGACCTGCGCCAGCGCCGTGGCGACGCGGCTGCGCACTTCGCGTATCGTTTTTTCGCCGTTCTTGGCGTACTTTTCGACGAGGACTTCTGTGGAAATGTCTTGGGGTTCCGCCAGGGCGATGGCGGCACTTTCCAGATGTTGCATGCTATGGATCCTTGGTGAAGCGCCCGACCGATTAGTCGGCGGTGCGCAAGTTCAGGCGGGGATTATAAGACCCGTTACCGTGTCGGCCGGGGTCGCTCGGATAGCTGCGACTAACCCGGCAAAGTTAACCCGACAACACTACCCTGACAAGGAATTGACAGGCGCCAAAAAGGGGGATTCAGGAGCGGCCAACGACCTTACGGCGGCGACATTCCGATGGCCTGCATGAGCAGACGCAGCAACCACGCGGCCAGCCCCAGCACCGCCACGCTGGCCACCCAGATACCCAGCAGCCACCCTACTCTGCGCAGCCAATGACCGACCGTTGCGCGCACGCCTCGCCCCCTAGTGGTAACCTTCGCCGGCCCTTACCTTGCCGCGGAACACGTAGTAAGACCAGGCCGTGTACATCAAGATTACTGGAATTATAAACAGTGCTCCGACCAGTGCAAAGCCCTGGCTCTGCGGGGGGCCGGCGGCCTGCCAGAGGTCGATCGAGGGTGGAATGATGTTGGGCCAAAGGCTGATGCCCAGCCCGCTATAGCCCAGGAAAATCAGGCACAAGGTGAGCACGAAGGGCGAAGCGTGCGGCGTGTCGCCCAGTGCTCTCAACAGGAACCAGGCGCAAACGGCCACCAGTACCGGCACCGGCATGAACCAGTAAAGATTCGGCAGCGTGAACCAGCGCTCGCGAATGGCTTCGTGGGCGAATGGGGTCCAGACACTTACCACCACTATCACCCCCAGCAGCACGATGGTCAGCGGCCGGGCCAGCGCGATCATGCGCGCCTGGAGCCGCCCCTCTGTCTTCATCACCAGCCAGGTGCTGCCCAGCAGGGCATACGCAGCCACCAGCCCCGCACGCGTGAACAACGGAAACGGGCGGAACCACTCGAAAGCCCCGCCCACGAACTGGCGCGAAACGACCTCGATTCCGTCGAGATAGGCTCCCAGGGTGACGCCCTGAAAGAAGGTGGCGACCACGGAACCGCCGATGAAGGCCTTGTCCCAGATG
>JAEZGR010000322.1 GCA_023437255.1 Pseudomonadota bacterium
CGCGAAGGCAGGTACCCCGACGGCAGCCTGTGCCTGCGCGCACGCATCGACATGACCTCGCCCAACATCAACCTGCGCGATCCGGTCCTGTATCGCATCCGGCACGCCGAGCATCACCGCACGGGTACAGAGTGGTGCATCTACCCCATGTACTCGTGGGCGCACCCCGTCGAAGATGCACTCGAAGGCATCACGCACAGCATCTGCACGCTCGAATTCGAAGACCAGCGCCCGTTCTACAACTGGATCCTGGAGCGCCTCGCCGAACTCGATCTGCTGGTGCGCCCGCTGCCCCAGCAGTACGAATTCGCCCGCCTGAACCTCAGCTACGTGGTGACCAGCAAGCGCAAGCTGCTGCAGCTGGTTCGCGACGGCCACGTCGAAGGCTGGGACGATCCGCGCCTGCCCACGCTGGCCGGTCTGCGCCGACGCGGTTACACCCCGGGCGCCATCCGGCTGTTCTGCGAGCGCCTGGGCGTCACCAAGGCCGACTCGCGCATCGACTACAGCGTGCTCGAACAGGCCCTGCGCGACGACCTCGACCCCGTGGCACCCCGTGCCGTTGCCGTGCTCGATCCGCTCAAGCTGGTCATCACCAACTGGCCGGAAGGCGAAAGCGACCCCTGCCATGCGCCCGTCAATCCTCACGACCCGCAGGCAGGCATGCGCAACTTCACCTTCGGTCGCGAACTCTGGATCGAACGCGACGATTTCCGCGAAGACCCCCCCAAGAAATACTTCCGCCTGTTCCCGGGCAACCGCGTGCGCCTCAAATACGGCTATATCGTCGAATGCACGGGTTGCGTGAAGAACGAGCAGGGTGAGGTCATCGAGGTGCACGCCGAGTACCTGCCCGATACCAAGAGCGGTACGCCCGGCGCAGACTCGGTGAAGGTCAAGGGCAACATCACGTGGGTCAATGCCGCCGACGCCGTGGCCGCCGAGATCCGTCTCTACGACCGCCTGTTCCTCGATCCGCATCCCGACGCTGGCGATAAAGACTTCATCGAAGCGCTGAACCCCGATTCCTGCACCGTGGTGCGGGCCTGGCTGGAGCCGGGCACGCGTGCCGAACCGGGCATCACCTGGCAGTTTGAACGGCTGGGCTACTTCACTGCCGATCGCGAACTTTCCACGGTCGAACGCCCGGTGATCAATCGCAGCGTTACCCTGAAAGACTCCTGGGTGAACAAGTGAGCAAGAAGTCTCCTTCTCGCAAGGGCGCCCTGCCCCTCGATTTCAAGAGTGCCACGCTCTATGCCATTCGCGTTGTGCTGCACGAGGCCGACACGCAGGCGCTCATCGATGCCCTCGCGCAGCGCATGAACGATGCCGGTGCCTTCTTCGAAAACGAACCGGTGGTCATTGACGCCACCCGCATCGAGGGCCTGGTCGACTGGAAGGCACTGACAGAGGCGCTGCGCTCGCACAAGCTGCATCCGGTGGGCGTGGTGGCCGACGGCGAACAACAAGAGGCAGCGCTGGCCGCAGGGCTGCCGGCCGTCGATCTGGGCGGCGCCCCCGTACGGCCCGACAGCCGCCCGGTACCCGAACAGGACGTACCGGCCGCCGCCGTAACGCCCGAAAAACCCGCCGACCCGGCGTCGGCACCCGAGGCACGCGCTGCCGAAGATGAAGCGGCGGCCACGGCGGAAGCCTCGGCCCCCGCGCTAGCCGCCCAGCCCGCCCCAGCGGTGGCGCCGGCCGCCATGATCGTGAACCGGCCCCTGCGCTCGGGGCAGCGTATCTATGCGCGCGACACCGATCTCATCGTGATCGGCATGGTGAGCCGCGGCGCCGAGGTCATCGCAGACGGCAACGTGCACGTGTACGGCCCCCTGCGCGGCAAGGCCATGGCGGGGGCCCGGGGCGATGCCCGTGCGCGCATCTTCACCACTGAGCTCGATCCCGAGCTGGTGGCCATTGCAGGCGTTTATCGGGTCATCGAAACCCGTCTCGACCCGGCGGTGCACGAAAAGCCCGCCATCGTAAGTCTCAGTGGCGAGAGCTTGCAATTCGAAGCACTGAACAAGTGAGGGCGCAAGCCCATTTTTGCTTTACGATTACGTGGTTTATCTGAAATAGAGGAATTCAATCGTCATGGCGCGAATCGTTGTGGTGACATCCGGCAAGGGCGGCGTGGGCAAGACCACCACCAGTGCAAGCTTTTCGGCGGGGCTGGCCATGCGCGGCCACAAGACCGTAGTCATCGACTTCGACGTCGGGCTACGCAACCTCGACCTCATCATGGGCTGCGAACGCCGCGTGGTGTACGACTTCGTCAACGTGATTCAGGGCGAAGCCACACTCAACCAGGCACTGATCCGCGACAAGCAACTCGAGAACCTGTTCATTCTGCCGGCCTCGCAAACGCGCGACAAAGACGCCCTCACGAAGGAAGGCGTCGAGAAAGTGCTGAAAGATCTCACCGACATGGAGTTCGAGTACATCGTGTGCGATTCGCCGGCAGGCATCGAATCCGGGGCGCTCATGGCTTCTTACTTCGCCGATGACGCCATCGTGGTCACCAACCCCGAAGTCTCGTCAGTCCGCGACTCCGACCGCATCCTGGGCATTCTCGCCGCCAAGTCACAGCGCGCCGAGCGCGGCGACGAACCCATCAAGGAATTCCTGCTGCTCACGCGCTACAGCCCCAAGCGTGTCGCCGAAGGCGAAATGCTGTCGCTGCAAGATATCGAAGATATCCTGCGCATCAAGCTGGTGGGCGTCATCCCCGAATCCGAAGCGGTTCTGCAGGCCTCGAACCAGGGCGTGCCGGCCATTCATCTGCGCGACACCGACGTGGCCGTCGCCTATCAAGACGTGATCGCCCGCTACCTTGGCGAAGAACGACCACTGCGCTTCACAGAATACGAAAAGCCCGGACTCTTCAAGCGCCTGTTCGGGGGGAAATAATCCATGTCCTTTCTTTCATTCCTGCTCGGCCAGAAGAAAACTTCGGCAAGCGTGGCGAAAGATCGCCTCCAACTCATTCTCATCAATGAACGGCGTACCGGCGTCACCCCCGACTACCTCCCTCGCCTGCAGAAGGAACTGGTCGAGGTGATCTCACGCTATGTGAAGATCAACCCCGAAGACATCAAGGTGAACCTCGACCGCCAGGACTCGCTCGAAGTGCTGGAAGTCAAGATCGAGATGCCGCAACCCGACGCCCCCGGCGCCGAAAAATAGCCCTGCCTCGGCAGAGCGGGCGCTTCACTGACATAAAAAATCGGCCCTGCTTCCGTAGGGCCGATTGAGTGCGCAGTGCGCTTGTTCTTCTTGTTACGTTGCTCTTATTGGTAAGCGAGCAAGCCAATAATGCCGTTTATTGACGTTTGCCGACCTGGTCACCGATAACGCCACCGATGGCGGCGCCACCCACCGTGCCAAGCACGCTGCCGCCGGTAATGGCCGCACCGGCCACACCGCCCACACCCGCGCCGGTCACGGCTGCCTTCTGACGACCGCTCATGTTGTCCCACGAGGAACACCCGGCCAGCGAGAAGGCCAATGCGGCGACAGCACCCAGACGCAAAACTTTATTTGTTTTCATAAAAGCTCCATGTACCAAGACGGCGACACCTTAACGCACAAATTACGTTTCCCGGCTTTCTGAAACGCTCGATTGGTGAACACCCGTAACAGGTGTTTCGGGGCCCTGCTTGATCAGTGACAATACCTCGCGAAATGCTGGATTCGTGGCGGAACCCAGCCATTCGAACATGGCCATTTCGGTGCTCACAATGTTGCCGCCCCCCTGCAGCCAGCGTTGCAGGGCCGCGGCGCGATCGGACTCACGACGCGAACCCACCGCGTCGGCCACCAGCCACGGATTGAGGCCCGCAAGCTGAAGGCCCAGGGCGGTCTGCAGCACGCACACGTGCGCCTCGGTACCGACCACCAGCACGTTGTGACGCCCCACCGGCAAGCCCGCAAGCGTATGCGCCTCGCGGGTGGCATCGAAATGAACCTTGTGCAGGACCTGCTGCGCCAGCCCCGCCAGCCGCGGGTCGGTGGCGCCGATCTTGTCGGCGCAGTGTTCCGTGGCAACGACCGGCACGCCGAGGGCCTGCGCGGCCGACAGCAGCCGATGAACGCGCGCGACCAGGGCCTCGCCCTCGTGGATGGCCGGCAGCAGACCCGTCTGCATGTCGACCAGCAGCACCATCGAGTCGTGGGCGGCAAGAATGCGGGGCACCGGCATGGGTCTGTCTCCTGGCCCGTCCGCGCCGGAGCGCGGCGGGCTTGTCTGTTATGTGGAACCGGGCTTACTTGAGCGGCTTGTAGCGCAGGCGGCGCGGCTTGGCGGCCTCTTCACCCAGGCGCAGCTTCTTGTCGGCCTCGTATTCCTGATAGTTGCCTTCGAAGAATACTACCTGCGAATCGCCCTCGAACGCCAGTATGTGGGTGGCGATACGATCGAGGAACCAGCGGTCGTGGCTGATGACCATGACCGTGCCGGCGAATTCGAGCAGTGCGTCTTCGAGCGCGCGCAGCGTTTCGACGTCGAGGTCGTTGGACGGCTCGTCGAGCAGCAGCACGTTACCGCCGGTGAGCAGGGTCTTGGCCAGGTGCAGACGGCCACGCTCACCGCCCGACAGGTTTCCGACGGTCTTGTTCTGGTCGCCGCCACGGAAGTTGAAGCGGCCCAGATAGGCCCGCGACGACATCTCGAAACGACCCACGTTGATGATATCGGAGCCATCGGCCACGGCGTCGAATACGGTCTTGCTGTCGGGCAGGGCGTCGCGCGACTGGTCGACATACGCGAGGCGCACGGTCTGACCGATCTTGACTTCGCCACTGTCGGGCTGCTGCTGACCCGCAATCATCCGGAACAGGGTCGATTTACCGGCGCCGTTGGGACCGATGATGCCGACGATGGCGCCCGGCGGAACGCGGAAGCTGAGGTCATCGATGAGCAGGCGGTCGCCGAAGGCTTTGCTGACGTTCACGAACTCGATCACTTCGTTGCCCAGGCGCTCGGCCACGGGAATGAAGATTTCCTGGGTTTCGTTACGCTTCTGGTACTCGTGCGAAGCCAGTTCCTCGAAGCGCGACATGCGGGCCTTGGCCTTGGCCTGGCGCCCCTTGGGGTTCTGGCGCACCCATTCGAGCTCCTTCTTGATGGTGCGCTGGCGGGCGGATTCGGCAGCCTCTTCCTGCTTCAGGCGCTGTTCCTTCTGCTCGAGCCAGGAGCTGTAGTTGCCCTTCCAGGGAATGCCATGGCCGCGGTCGAGTTCGAGAATCCATTCGCAGGCGTTGTCGAGGAAATAGCGGTCGTGAGTGACGGCCACCACCGTACCTGGAAAACGCTCCAGGAATTGCTCAAGCCATTCGACGCTTTCGGCATCGAGGTGGTTGGTGGGTTCGTCGAGCAGCAGCATGTCGGGCTTGGAAAGCAGCAACCGGCACAGCGCCACGCGCCGCTTTTCACCACCCGAAAGCTGGGCAACCGGGGCGTCCCAGGGCGGCAGCCGCAGTGCGTCTGCCGCGATTTCCATCTGATGCTCGATGTCGTCGGCGCCACTGGAAGCGGCTGCCGCGATGATCGCTTCGAGTTCGGCCTGCTCGGTGGCCAGCGCATCGAAGTCGGCGTCGGGCTCGGAATAGGCCGCGTAGACCTCGTCGAGACGCTTACGTGCCTGCACCACTTCGCCCAGGCCCTCTTCCACGGCCTGGCGCACGGTGTGTTCCGGGTTCAGTACCGGCTCCTGGGGCAGGTAGCCGATCTTGATGCCCGGCATCGGAATGGCTTCGCCTTCGATCTCGCGGTCGATGCCGGCCATGATGCGCAGCAGGGTGGACTTGCCGGCGCCGTTGAGACCCAGCACGCCGATCTTGGCGCCCGGGAAGAAGGACAGGGAGATGTCGCGCTGATTCTGCCGTTTGGGCGGCACGATCTTGCCGACACGATTCATCGAGAAAACGTATTGAGCCATAGACAGGAAAGGTTGGATTGAGCGTAATGCCTGATTGTAGGCTGCGGCGCAAAATAAAGCCCGCGGCCCGCGATGAGCACCGACACCGGCCGGGCGACTAAAATGCCCTATTGCACGTACGGAGCCACCCCATGAACACCCCGGAACCCCTGCTCGTATTTACGCCGGACGAGATCGATCTCATCGGCTACACCGCCGATGCGCTCAGTGCCTACATGGGGAAACCCGTGCTCGCCGAAATCATGGACGCGGAAGACACCGGCGCCGAATGGGTCGCCTTCGGCATCCCTCTCGATGTGAACGACGAAATCGACGAAGACTCGACCGTCGTGATTCAACTGGGCGGGCCCGGCGCGCGTTTCGCCGGCAACCGCGGCGGCCT
The DNA here is from genome assembly GCA_023437255.1 of Pseudomonadota bacterium. Lineage (GTDB taxonomy): Bacteria > Pseudomonadota > Gammaproteobacteria > Burkholderiales > Burkholderiaceae_B > Yanghanlia. The sequence goes on from JAEZGR010000322.1 coordinate 6,328, forward strand.
CGACGACGACGAGGCCTACAGCTGCGAATGCCTGTGGATCATCCAGCTGTCCGATCTCGACAAAGGCCGCTACGTGAAGATCGATCCTTTGAATCAGGAGTTCTCGGCCTGCAACGATCTGCGCGAGCTGCTGCCCTTCGACGTCAACGATGAAGGGCTGGCGGCCGATGCCGGCGACGATGAGGATGAACCGACCGAGGATACCGCGGCCGATGAGCAGGAAACCCGTGCGCTCGACAGGCTGCTCGACGAATCGATGCCGCCTTCCCGGCGCCTGCACTGAGCCGGGTCACACCCGCAGCCGGTCGCGCATGTATAGCGCGGCACCCACCGGCCACATGGCGTACACCAGTGCCCTTGAAGCCATGCCGCGCAGGCTGCGCCCCCTGGGCGGCGGCAGGCTCGCCGCCCTGAGGTGCAGATAAAAGCGCGTGTAACGCGCCGCCGCCAGCAGGAATGCGCGCGGCTGATACCGGAACCACGGCAGGCACTCCACCACCGTGTCCTGCGCCAGAAGCCAGAGCCCCAGCGCATGCTGGTGGCTTTCCTTGCCCTGGCGCGACAGCGAGTCTTCGCTGTCGTGGTAAACGCGAAACACCTGATTCACGAAGCGGGTCATGTAGCCCGCCCTGGCGATCGCCCGCCAGACCAGGCTCTCGGGCACGAAGCCGGCGATCTCTTCTGGAAACGGAAACTTGAGCAGCACATCGGTGCGCATGCAGCCGAATTTCTCGCCACCCACGTGGTACTTGAACGTCATGTCGAGCGCGGTGGCATCGATGACGTCTTCCGGGTAGCGGTCGCCGACAATGCTGCCGTCGGGCCGCGCACAGAGCCCCGTAATGGCCACGTAGCGCGGGCGGTCGTATTCAGGAATCTGGTACCACGTGTTCATCATGGCTTCCAGCGCCTGCGGGTCGAGCATGTCATCGCTGTCGAGCGCCACGATCAGCTCACCGGCCGCCTTGCGCACGCCACGATTGAAGGCCGTCTTCTTGTGCTGATTCTTCTGCCACGTGTAGTGAATGGGAAAATCGGCGTTACGCTGCCATTCGAGCACCAGGGCCCGCGTGCTGTCGGTTGAGCCGTCATCAACAATGACCCACTCGAAATCCCGCCAGGTCTGGGCGCGCAGCGACGCGTACACCCGGCCCAGCGTGTGGGCACGGTTATAGGTCGGCGTCACGACAGTGAACAAGGGGCGGTACGACGGCATGGCAACAGATGGCACGGTACTGATCAGATTGCGGCCATGATAGGGCAAAAAAAAACCGCAGACTTGAATCTGCGGTTTTATTTGCCTTAATTACATTTGGCCACAGGGGCCAAGGCATCAGGCGCGCTTCACCTTCTCGAGCATCTTGAATACGCCCTTGGGGGAGCGCACGAAAAGACGCTTGAAAGCCTTGCCAAGGCAACGGCGCTCAAGGGTGTTACGACGTGTACGTTTGACTTCTGCCATGAGAATCTCCGACCCCGGAATTTGGGTGCTCTGGCAACGATTGCCGTGCACAAAATGAATCCAGCATTCTAGCGCATATTCGCGTGCGACACCAGTCGCGGGTATCGCGGTTACCACACACTGATCCCCCCTGCCGGTGGCAAAAAACGCACTATGATTGACGACATGAGCTCTCAAATCCGCATCTTCGGCGCCCGCCAGAACAACCTCCGCAACCTCGACGTGTCATTCGACACCGGCACCTTCACCGTGATCACGGGCGTATCGGGATCCGGCAAGAGTTCGCTGGCCTTTGACACGCTCTATGCCGAGGGGCAGCGCCGCTACGTCGAGACCTTCTCGCCCTATGCGCGGCAGTTTCTCGACCGCATGGACAAGCCGCAGGTGGAGCGTATCGAGGGCATACTGCCGGCCATCGCCATCGATCAGGTCAACCCCGTGCGCAACTCGCGCAGCACGGTCGGCACCATGACCGAGCTCAACGACCACCTAAAGCTGCTCTACGCGCGCCTGGGCACCCTGTACTGCCGCTGCTGCGCCCGGCCGGTGCACCGCGACGACCCGGAATCCATCTGCCGCGAACTGCCCCAGCGCAGTGCGCAAGAACACGACCCGCGACTGGTGATCACCTTTCCGGTGACCGTGCCCGCCAATTTCTCCGAAGACGAGATCCGTGGTTTTCTCGACCAGCAGGGTTATACGCGCATCCACCGCGAAGAAACCCGTGAAGCCGAGCCCACACCCGAAGGCGCCCGCAAAGGCCGGGGGGCCAAGACAAGCACTGCCGGAACGCGGCGCGTCCTGCATGTCACACAAGACCGTTTCCGCTACGGCAACGCAGAGCCCCAACGTGTCATGGAGGCACTTGACGCGGCGCTCAAGCAGGGCGACGGGCACATCACCGTTCACGCCATCGCCGACGACGGCACCGATACTGCCTGGCGCTACAGCAACCGTCTGCACTGCGCGCAGTGCGACATTGAATACAGCACGCCGCTGCCCAGCACCTTTTCGTTCAACTCCCCGCTGGGCGCCTGCGAACACTGCCGTGGCTTCGGTCGCGTCATGGGCATCGACTACGACCTCGTGGTTCCCGACGAGCGCAAGACCTTGCGGGAAGGCGCCATCAAGCCCTGGCAGACCCCTTCGTACAAGGAATGCCAGGTCGAGATGGAGCAGTACGCGCCGCGTGCCGGCATCCGCCTCGATATCCCCTGGAAGGATCTCGACGAGCACGAACGTCAGTGGGTCATACAGGGCGACCCGGCCTGGAAGGGCGGCAACAATGCCTGGAAAACGCAGTGGTACGGTGCCCAGCGTTTCTTCGACTGGCTGGAATCCCGCAGCTACAAGATGCACGTGCGGGTGCTGCTGTCGAAATACCGCAGCTACACGCCCTGCCCCGCCTGCGGCGGCGCGCGCCTGAAGCCCGATGCAACGCTCTGGCGCCTGGGTGGTCATCTGCCGCCCGACCTCGAAGGCGGGCATGCACGCTTTCTGCCGGTCCATGCACAATGGTCGCGCGAGGAACTGCAGCAGCTTCCCGGGCTCGGCGTGCACGACCTCATGCGTCTGCCCATCGAGCGAGTGCGTGCCTTCTTCGACATACTCTCTTTCGGCGCGCAGATGGACGCCGCGCTCGATCTGTTGCTCACCGAAGTCCGTGCGCGCCTCAAGTTTCTGTGCGACGTGGGGCTGGGCTATCTGTCGCTCGACCGGCAGAGCCGCACCCTCTCCGGCGGCGAGGTACAGCGCATCAACCTCACCACCGCCCTGGGCACATCGCTGGTGAACACGCTGTTCGTGCTCGACGAGCCCTCCATCGGCCTGCATCCGCGTGACATGCACCGCATCACCGAGGTCATGCACCGCTTGCGCGACAACGGCAACACGCTGGTGGTGGTGGAACACGACCCACAGGTGATGGTGGCCGCCGATCGCATTCTCGACATCGGCCCCGGCCCCGGCGAACACGGCGGCCAGATCGTCTTCGACGGCACGCCTGACCAGCTGCGCGCCGCCAGCACGCTGACCGGCCGCTATCTGGGCGGGCGCCTGCAGGTCGAACCTCCGCGGCCACAGCCGGTCGCCGAAAACACGCCGCGGCTGCTGCTCGAAGGCGTGCGCGCCAACAACCTGAAGAATGTCTCGGTCTCGATTCCGCTGGGCCGGCTGGTATGCATCACCGGCGTCTCCCGGTGCGGCAAATCCACGTTGGTCCAGGATGTTCTCTACCCCGCCATGCTCAAGAAGCTGGGCCGCGCCACCGAAGCGCCCGGCGAGCACGACCGGCTGCTCGGAGAAGACCGGCTGCACGATGTCACCCTCGTCGACCAGACGCCCATCGGCAAGACCGCCCGCTCCAACCCCGCCAGCTACGTGGGCGCCTTCGACGCCATCCGCAAGCTCTTCGCGCAGGCGCCGCTGGCCCGGGAGCGTGGCTACACCACAGGCACCTTCAGCTTCAACAGCGGCGATGGCCGTTGTCCGACCTGCCGCGGCACCGGCTTCGAACACGTCGAGATGCAGTTTCTTTCCGACGTCTATCTGCGCTGCCCCGACTGCGACGGCAAGCGTTTCCGGCCTGAAATCCTCGAAGTCCGCCTGGAGCATCTGGGCCGCAGCGCGTCCATCGACGAAGTGCTCGACATGACGGTGAGTGAGGCACTGACCTTCTTCTCGGGCCTGCGCGACGTGCAGCGATCCCTGGCACCACTCGCCGACGTGGGTCTCGAATACCTCACACTGGGGCAGCCGGTGCCCACGCTGTCGGGCGGGGAAGCCCAGCGGCTGAAGCTGGCCGGCCATCTGGTCGAACATGACCCCGCCGTCAAGGGGCTGGCCATCAAGGGCAAGCTCTTTCTGTTTGACGAACCGACCACCGGCCTGCACTTCGACGACGTGGCGCGACTTATGCGCGCCTTCCGCAAGCTGCTGACCGGCGGGCATACGCTGCTGGTCATCGAACACAATCTCGACGTCATCCGCGCTGCCGACTGGGTCATCGACCTCGGCCCCGAAGGCGGAGAACAGGGCGGGCGCGTGGTCGGCGCGGGCACACCCGCCGACCTCATGGAGATTGCCGAATCCCATACGGGCCGCGCACTGCGCGAATACGAGTCGGCCATCATCAAGGAAGCGGCCGCGACCGAGTCACCGGCCCCGCTGGCCGAACCCGCAGCCGCCTATGCGGCGCCCCCCAAAGAAAACGAGGCCGGCAGCCCGCTGCAGAGCATCCTCAAGCGCCGCCGCGCCGGCCGTCACAACATCGACATCCTGAATGCGCGCGAGCACAACCTGAAAGGCGTGGATGTCAGCATTCCCCGCGACACGTTCACCGTCATCACGGGTGTGTCGGGTTCGGGCAAATCCACGCTGGCCTTCGACATCCTGTTCAATGAGGGCCAGCGCCGCTATCTCGAGTCGCTGAACGCCTATGCGCGCGCCATCGTGCAGCCCGCCGGCAAACCCCACGTCGATGCCATCTACGGCATTCCCCCGACCGTGGCGATCGAACAGCGCACCAGCCGCGGCGGGCGCAAATCCACCGTCGCCACGATGACGGAAATCCACCACTTCCTGCGTCTGCTGTACATGAAGCTGGGCACCCAATACTGCCCGCATTGCGATATTCCGGTGGAGCCGCAACGTGCAGACCAGATCGTGGCGAACATCATGCAGTCCTGCAGCGGCAAACATATCGGCGTGCTGGCACCGCTGGTGAAGGCGCGCAAGGGCTATTACACCGATCTGGCGAAATGGGCGGCGGCGCGTGGCCACAGTCACCTGCGCGTCGACGGCGAATTCGTAGCGGTGAGCCCCTGGCCGCGTCTCGACCGGTACAAGGAACACACGATCGAATTGCCGGTACGCGACCTGATCGTCGAGCCGAGCAACGAACGCGCGCTGCGCGAGGCCATCGACGAAGCGCTGGAGCATGGTCAGGGCACCCTGACAATACTCGTGGATATCACCGAGGCGGCGGCGACACTCGAAGCGCGACGTGCAAGAGGTGTGTCCGAAGCAGCGACGGTCAGGCATTTCTCGGCCAAGCGCGCGTGCCCCAGCTGCGGACTCAGTTTTCCTGAGCCCGATCCACGCATGTTCTCGTACAACTCCAAGCATGGCTGGTGCACCGCCTGCTACGGAACCGGCCTCAGACTAACAGGCTTCGATGAAGAACAGACCGGCGAGGAAACCAGCTGGAACGCCTGGTACGAAGGCGAAGAGGAAACCTGCGGCGCCTGCCACGGGGCACGCCTGAACCCGATCTCGCTGGCGGTACGCTGGCGCGACCGCAATATTGCGCAACTGGCGGGCATGCCGGTCACCGAGGCACGCGATTTCTTCACCGGCCTGGTGCTGCGCGGTCGCGAAAGCGAGATCGCACGCGACATCCTGGTCGAAATCCGCGGACGCCTCGAATTCATGCTCAAGGTGGGGCTGGGCTACCTGGCGCTCGACCGCGCCGCGCCCACGCTCTCGGGGGGCGAGGCTCAGCGTATTCGTCTGGCCGCACAACTGGGGTCGAATCTTCAGGGCGTCTGCTACGTCCTCGACGAACCTACCATCGGACTGCATCCCCGCGACAACCGGATCCTTCTCGATGCACTGGCCCTGCTCGAGGGCCATGGCAACACGCTGGTGGTCGTCGAACACGACGAGGACACGATACGGCGTGCTGCCCACGTCATCGACATGGGGCCGGGCGCGGGTGTGCGCGGCGGCACGGTCGTGGCCGAAGGCACTGTTCAACAGCTCATGGACGACCCGCAGTCGGTCACGGGCCGCTATCTGCGCGAACCGCTGGCTCACCCGCTACAGCCCCGTCGGCCGATTGGCGACGGCAGCCCCTTCCGCGAAGTGGCGGGCGCCCCGTTGG
>JAEZGR010000023.1 GCA_023437255.1 Pseudomonadota bacterium
CGGTGGCAGCCAGCCGCATCGATGACTCGATCTGCATGGCCAGCGCCTTGAGCGAGAAATCGGTGCATTCCAGCTCCAGCCGCCCCTTTTCCATTTTCGTTGTGTCGAGGATATCGTTCAGGAGCCGCAGAAGCGATCGCGACGCCTGACGGATCGTATCGAGGTGGGCTCGCTGCGTCGGCGCCAGGTCCGTTTGCAGCAGCAGCTCGGTGAACCCGATGATGGAGTTCATGGGCGTGCGGATCTCGTGGCTCATGTTGGCCAGGAACGTGCTCTTCGCGGCCGCCGCCTGCTCGGCGCGTTCCGCCGCTTCCCGCAGAGACGCCTCAAGCGCGATCCGGTCGGAGATGTCGCTGACAAAGCCCACAAACAGCAGTTGACCGGGCAGCTCGACCCGCCCGACCGCCAGACGCATGGGCATGTGGCTGCCGTCTTTGCGCAAACCCGTCACCTCACGGCCAATGCCAATAATCTTGGGTTGGCCCGAGGTCATGTAATTCTCAAGATAGCCATCGTGAGCAGACTGGTAGGGTTCGGGCATGAGCATCTTGATATTGCGCCCGATGACTTCTTCCGCCTTCCAGCCGAACAAGCGCTCCGCCGACTTGTTGAAGTCCTGGATCAGCCCGCGACAGTCTATGGTAATGATGCCGTCGACTGCCGTTTCAAGCGTGGCCTGCAGGCGCGAATGGCCTTCTTCCATGCGGCGGTTCAGTTCCTGAGACTGGATGAGGCCATTGACGGCCACCACCAGCACGGCCACGGTAATGGTGCACGATGACAGAGCCAGAGAGGTATAGGTCGCATTCAACAACAGGCCGCTCGCGGGCTCGCCCGGTTCACCCACAAAGCGAACGGCCGCCATGCCCGTGTAGTGCATGCCGGCAATGGCCAGCCCCAGCACCGAACCCGCAGTGACGGTGCGTGCTGCCGGGCTCAGATCAGTGCGCTGCAGGCCGAAGCGCAGCCATAGGCCGCTGACGGCGAGCAACACGGCCACAACAATCGACAGGCCGAAGGTGACCGGTTCGTAAAACATTTCCAGCGAGGTTCGCATCGCTGCCATGCCGGTGTAATGCATGGCACCGATACCCAACCCCACCAGAATTCCACTCTGCAGCAACTGCGCGCGAGAGATCGTGGGCATCGCCAGCATTCGCAGGGCAAACCACGATGCTGCGCAGGCCGGCACAATTGAAAACAGCGTCAGCGCGGTGGAGTAGTTGACGGTCGCGGGCAGCTCGAACGCGAGCATGCCGATGAAGTGGGTGGTCCAGACACCCCCGCCCAGTGCCACCGCACCGGTGACGCTGGCGATCATCCGGTACAGCGGGGTCTGCGTTTTCCGAGCGATCTGCGCGGTCTGCAGGGCCATGGTGGCCGAGAAGATCGACACAAAAAGCGACAACAACACCAGACCGGGGTGATGTCTGCCGTGAACAAAAAGATCGTGGGGAGTCGATGCGTCGAGAAACAGACCGGAAAGCGCCATTGTGAGAAGGCTCATAGCCCTTGACGTTGCTACCCGCCCAGTGCCAGGAATGGTTAAGAATTGTACTTCTTTGTGCAAATCCCCCACTCCGCTCATGGTCGAACGGTCGATGACAAGCTGCTATGGTTTGAGTCTCAATCAAATGGCAGACGCATCGACCCGCATACGGAGGAAACAATGAACACAGATCGGGCCAGCTTTCTCAAGGCGGTGGGCATCGAACACCCTATCGTGCAGGCGCCCATGGCCGGGGTGGCAACGCCTGAACTGGCTGCTGCGGTGTCAAACGCCGGAGCGCTGGGTTCTCTGGGCATCGGCGCCAGCACAGCCGATCAGGCGCGGCAGATGATCGAAGCCACCAAAGCGCTCACCGACCGCCCATTCAACGTGAACGTGTTCTGCCATGCGCCCGCACAGCGCGATCGGGCGCGGGAATCGGCCTGGCTGTCCCACCTGGCACCTCTCTTCAAGCAGGCCGGTGCGAAAGCGCCCGAGGCGCTCGACGAGATCTACACCACCTTCCACGAAGACGCCGACACGTTCGAGATGCTGCTGGAGCAGCGCCCGGCCGTGATCAGCTTTCATTTCGGCATCCCTGCGCCCGAACGACTCAAAGCATTCAAGAAAGCCGGCATCCATACGCTGGCCACCGCCACCAGCCTCAGCGAAGCACAACAGATCGAGGCTGCCGGCATCGATGCAATCGTCGCGCAGGGCATTGAAGCCGGCGGGCACCGCGGCATCTTCAACCCGGAAGGTGACGATCAGGCGTTGAGCACCGCCGTATTGGTCCGGCTTCTGGCCCACCACACCCGGCTGCCCATCATCGCCGCCGGCGGCATCATGGATGGTCAGGGTATTTCAGCCATGCTCAACCTGGGCGCCAGCGCAGCCCAGCTGGGTACCGCCTTCATCCTGTGCCCTGAATCGGCGGCCAATGCTGCGTATCGGGCCAACCTGAAAAGTGCACGCGCCGCCAGCACCTGCCTGACACCGGTACTGTCGGGTCGCCCGGCGCGGGGCATGACCAACGCTTACATCAAGCATGGCAGCGCCCCGGGAAGCGTGCGCCCGGCCGACTACCCTGTTGCCTACGACGCCAACAAACAATTATGTGCGGCAGCCGCCCGGAACGGCGCCCATGATTTCGCCGCACAGTGGGCGGGCCAGGGCGCCCCCCTCGCGCGCGAGATGCCGGCCGCCGAGCTCGTGCAAACCTTGCTTGCGGAGCTGAACGCCTGACCCCACGTGCGCGGGGCGCACGGTGCGTGTGCCCCCCCTGGCCTGCTAGCCCTGGCGCGCCTGCGCCATGGGCTGAACCTGCAGCCCCTGTACCGCCGGCCTGCGCGCATGCAGGTCGGCCTCGACCAGCGCCGCCAGCTGCGCAGCCGTTGCACCCGAAAGTGTCCAGCCGAGGTGCCCGTGCCCGGTGTTGTAATACACGCCGCTGCGCCGACCGCGTTGAACGCGGGGCATCATGTCGGGCATCATGGGGCGCAGCCCGGCCCACGGCACGATGCGCGAGGTGTTCATGCTGAAGTTGGCGCGGGTCCATCGCACCAACGGGTCGATACGGTCGGCCCTGATATCGCGATTCTCACCATTGAACTCCGCGGTGCCGGCCACACGGAACCGGTCACGACCGAGCCGCGAGGTCACGATCTTGGCTTTTTCGTCGAGCAGGCTGACCCATGGTGCGCCTTGCGCGCTCTCTTCGTCATCGAGATGAACGGTGATCGAATAGCCCTTCACCGGGTACACGTTCAGCCGGTCTCCAGCCATGGCCGCCAGCTTGCGGCTGCCCACGCCGCCACAGATCACGACGGCATCAAATTCGAGCTGTTCCACTTCACCCGTGACCCGGTCCGTGGCGGCGTCGAGGGGCCGCACCTCGACACCCACCTTTTGCCCCGGGAATTGCAGTGCACCCACCTCACGACCGTACATGAAGCGCACCCCCTTGCGTTCGCAGGCCTGTGCGAGACCCCGCGTGAACTTGTGAATGTCGCCGGTCGCATCGGAAGGCGTGTAGAAGCCACCGAAATACTCGCCCTTGAGCGCCGGCTCAATCTGCCGAATTTCTTCCGACGTGACTGAATGGCGTTCCAGCCCGCCGGCCTGCAGCAGCGTATTTGCCCGCGCCGCCACGTCGAAACTTGCACGGTCATGGTAGAAGTGCAGAATGCCGCGCTTCTCCAGATCGAACTCAATGCCTTCCTGTTCGGCCATGGCAAACAGGTGGCGACGGGCTTCGATGGCGAGCTGCGTCGTGGCAATCGTGTTGTCGCGATACTTGCGGATTGCCCAGAGAAACTCACCCAACCAGCCATACTTGTGCCACGAAGGCTTGGGGTTAAGCAGCAACGGAGCATCTTTCTGCAACATCCAACGCAAGCCCTTCACCACGGTGGAAGGCTGGTTCCAGACTTCGGCGTTGGAAGCCGACAATTGCCCACCGTTGGCAAACGACGTTTCCATGGCGGCGTAGAGCTTGCGCTCCACCACGGTGACGTCGTGGCCGGCCTGATTCAGAAGATAAGCAGTGGTCACGCCGGTGATACCGGCGCCGAGAACGGCGATACGGGTCATGTAGTACCTGTCAACGAAACAAGGGCAGTGGCCTTATGACCACCGCACCCCATCTGTCTTGGTACCTGAGAGCTTTGACCGCAATGCCTGCGGCATCCCCTTCGGTGGGCGCACTGTCATGCGCCACTCTCCAGAGTGTCTGGCCGATGCAGTCCTGTTGCCTGAGAGTTTCCGGGGCGGTTGCTCCGTCGGCGTCGGCTCGGGGCCGAACTCTTCTGCATGGCGTTGAAACGACGCGCTGAGAATAGCCGAGCTCAACGATTCGGGAACTCAGTGCTTTCCCTTAGCCACGCCGCCGCACCTACCTGTACTCATCGAAAAACATCCGCTTCTGCAGCGAGCCGCCGTGCTCCCGTAACCATGCTGACTCGCCGAGCTCGCACATTGCCTCGCGCACCTCGTCGCGCGTAAGGCCGACATCTCTCAGCAGGCGATCATCGAGTTGAGCTGCATGGCGCAGCGTTGCGACAACCTCCCGACGCCGCAGGAATGCGCGCCACAGTCTCGCAAGCCGATAGATGGCGGCCCATGGCCTGCCCAATGTGCTTGTCGTCATCCCTGTAACTCCGAAACTGTCTGCCGCTGTGCAACAGGCGATTCATCGATGGCCAGGTGAAGCACGGCTGCCACAAGCCCCGCAGCAATCGCAACGAGCCAGATCAGCTCATACGACTGGAAGACGTCGTAGACATAGCCGCCAAGCCACACGCCCAGAAAACTGCCAAGCTGATGCCCAAAGAAGACGAAGCCAAACAACGTGGCCACATAACGCGTTCCAAACAGCCGAACCACCAGAGCGTTGGTCAGTGGCGCGGTGCCCAACCACAAGAAGCCCATCAACGCTGCAAACGCGTAGGTTCCCCCTGCAGTGACCGGAAAGGAGATGAACAGCAACATGGCCACGGCGCGCACCAGATAAACGCCGGCCAGAACGTTCTTGCTGCTGAGCACACCGACCGAGCGGCCCGCGTAATACATGCCGAAAACATTGGCCAGCGCAATGCACGCCAGCGCCAATGCGGCATGATGCGCAGTCAGACCCTGGTCTGACAGATATGCCGGAAGATGAGTGGCAATGAACGCCAGCTGAAAACCACAGGCGAAGAAACCGGTGTTCAGCAACCAGAAGCCACGGTCCGAAAAGGCCTCTCCAACCGCAGCCCTGACCGACGCTGCACCAGTCTCGCCCACGTCATGTGCCGTTCTTCGGGGTTCCCGCAAAAGGACAGCCAGCGGCGACAAGGCGGCAATGGTGGCCCCCAACACAAGGCAGACCGTCGTCCATTCCAGTGCACTCAACAGGCTCTGCACGGCCGGCACCATGGCAAATTGCCCAAGCCCGCCGACTGCACCGGCAACGGCAAGCGCCCAGCCTCGGGCTTCGGCAGCGAAAATGCGGCTGAGGGCTGCGTACACCGTGCCAAACGCTGTGCCCGACAACGCCAGGCCGATCAACAGGCCGTTAGTCAGCGTAAAGGCAGTGGGCGTCGAAGCCTGCGCCATGAGCACCAGGCCAAGCGCATACACGGCCATCCCCACGAAAATCACGCGCGCGCTGCCATATCGATCGGCGAGCATCCCGGTGAACGGCTGCGCCAGCCCCCACAAAAGGTTCTGCACCGCCACGGCGAAGCCAAACGCCTCGCGGGTCCACCCCTGATCGACCAGCACCGGCTGCATGAAGAGACCCTGCGTGTGGCGCACACCCAATGCGGCTCCCATGACAATGCCTGCCGCAATCACAATGCTCCAGCTCTGTGCCGCCCCTGCTCTCGAAGGTTCCATGTCCGCTCCGCATACCGATACAGTTCCACGCGTTAACGTGTCCTTGTATTATGCTTATCGCACAAAGAACGATACAATAATAAATATTGAATAATACATTTACTAGAATTGTATTTATCAATGATGATTACGGGCTCGCACCTAATTCGAATGACGTGAACGTGCGGTTGGGAAGCAGTCCGTGACAATGGGATAATCCAGGCAATCAGTGCCGTATTCAGGAGAAGCGCCGTGTCCGATCACTGGCTTGCCATTCAGCTGGAGCAGGCTGACAACACACTGCCGCTGCATGAGCGCCTGGCCCAGTGCATTGCGCAGGCCATTGAAGATGGCCATTTCAATGAAACCGGTCGGCTGCCGACGCATCGCGAACTTGCCCGTACTGCCGCGGTGTCGATCGGCACCGTGACAAAGGCCATCGATGTATTGACCGCACGCGGTCTGGTGCGCGGCCAGGTGGGGCGTGGCACCTTCATCATCGCGCCCTCGATCACGCCCCGCGCCGGCGTCATCGATCTTTCTGCCAACGTGCCTCCTCCCGTCGTGCCCGAAAGCGTCATGCTGCAGGCCGCCGAACGTGCCGTGCGCAACGTGCTGCATCTGCCCTCTTCCGGAC
>JAEZGR010000027.1 GCA_023437255.1 Pseudomonadota bacterium
GCCCAACGGGACCCCGGGCCTGCGTCGTCGTGAAGGACGAAATCGATATCGATCCAGCCCGCCACAGTGTCCAGGCGGCGTATCGTGTAAGTTCGCATATCCAGGCGTTTTTCGCCTTCAGGGAAGCGAGGCATGCCGTCGTTACCGAGTATCGGCCCCTCGGGCTCCACGACGCCCGGCTGCGGCAGCAGCAATTTGCAATGCAGATCATCGGCGCGCTCATACCGCGCCAGGTCATCTCCCTGAAAGCGCACCCGCCGCAGATGCGGGCTGAGGTCTTCAACGTGCAGAACAGTGAGCACGCGAAAGGCGGGCGGGCGCACGAAAGCGGGCTGATCGCCTTCCCACTCAATGTCGGCGGGTTCACAGGCGGCATACTCGGCAAGATGGTAATGGGCCATCATGCGCGCATCGAACAGGGCTTCCTGGGTCGGCGCCGTGATGCGTGCCCCCAGGCAGTCATCGTGAGCCGTGAACACGATGCGTGCCGACTCGTAGTCGAGCACCCAGCCTTCCTCACCGCGCGTTGCAATGAACTCATGCTCGGTCAAATGCGCAAGCAGCGCTTCCAGCACCGCCGGCGCCGCAATGCCGCGCACTGCAGTTTGGGTGTGAAATTCTCTCATTGAGTCTGTTCCAGGTTCAAAAATTCAGTATCAGTGCCCGATGCTTCCGCCGGCCCGTCTACAAGCACGTAAGGATGCCCCTGCTCGCACCTTCTGACACGGGCACGGACACCCCACACTTGGTGCAAGGCGCGCTCCGTTATGACATTGCATGGCCTGCCAAATGAATAGACCCGACAGTCATGCAGAATGGCGATCAGGTCGGCCCATCGGGCGGCGAGTGTCAGGTCATGGAGCACGACAAAGACAATGTGCCCCTCATCTGCGAGCCGGCGCGTCACACTCATCACCTCCCACTGATGCGCCAGATCGAGCGCGCTGACCGGTTCGTCGAGCAGGACGAGCGGACACCCCCGCACCACCGTCTGGGCGAGCGCCGCCAGCTGGCGCTGGCCGCCCGACAATTGCATGAGCGGCTGCAAGGCCAACTCGCCGATTCCCAGGCGCTCAAGCACGTGCAGAGCGTCGAATCCGTTGCCACCTTCTGAAGCAGTGCGCCCCCCCAGCGCCGCCAGGGTCGCCTCCAGCACAGTCAGCGATGTGTCGCCCGGCAGCGCCTGTGGCATGAAGCCAATGTGCCGGGCACGCTCGCGCAGGGACCATTGCAGGCAGTTCTCGCCATTGAGCAGCACCCGCCCCGTGGCCGGCACCAGACCCGCGATCGCCTTCAAAAAAGTGGACTTGCCGGCGGCGTTGGGGCCGACGAGCGCAATCACCTCACCCGCGTACACTTTGTGCAGCGAAATGCCCGCGAGCACCTGACGGGTACCGTAGTTCACAGCAAGATCCTGGATTTCCAGCGTAAGCTGATTCATGAGCCCCTGCCATTTCGGCGCAGCATCAGCACCATGAAGACCGGCAGGCCGACCAGGGCGGTGACAATCCCGATTGGTAGCAGCACGCCGGGTACCAGCACCTTGCTGGCCACGGAAGCCAGAGCCATCAGTGAGGCACCAATCAGGACACTGGCCGGCAACAGATGGCGATGCCCGTCGCCCACCAACATGCGGGCAACATGCGGGCCTACCAGCCCGACGAAGCCGACCGTGCCGATGAAGGCGACCGCACATCCCGCCAGCAGGCTGATTCTCACAAGCGACCAGCGCCGGAGCGAAGCGACATCGATGCCAAAGCCGCGCGCTCGCTCTTCGCCCAAACGCAAGCAGGTGAGTTGACGCGCTGCGCGCCAGGAGAACGGGAGAGTCACGCATACGACCACTGCCAATACGGCCACACTCTGCCAATGCGCACGCGCCAAGCTGCCCATGTTCCAGAACACCAGTTGCTGCAGGGCATCCTCGCTGGCCACGAACTGCAGCAAGGACAGCAGTGCGCCGGCGGCAAATCCGATAGCGATTCCGAAGAGCACGAGCGTCTGCGCCTGAGCTCCCCGCCACTGCGCCAGCAATTGCAGAAGAAGCAACGTGCCCAGCGCGAAAACGAAGGCGTTGGCCGGTATCAGCCAATCTGTTGGTATCCCGGGAATCCCCCAGTCAAGCACGATGGCCAGTGCAGCGCCCAGTGCAGCAGAAGATGACACCCCGAGTGTGAAAGGTTCCGCCAAAGGGTTGGCGAGGATGGTCTGCATCTCTGCGCCCGCCAGCGCCAGAGCGGCACCGATCAGCAGGGCCATCAGCGTGACAGGCATTCGCACCTGCCAAAGCACCACCTGCATGGGGCGATTGAGCGTGTCAGGGTCAATCAGACCCAGCAGCACCTGAGCGGGTGGCATGGCCGCCGGGCCAGTGAAGAGATCGCACAACGCCCCAGCCACGGCCAGCACAGCCAGTGCCAGCACGGTCGCCCAACGGCGCCGCATGATGCGGCGATGCGCCTGCCAGCGCCGCTGCAATGGTGCGCCGTGCGCTTCAAGCGCGCCGGATCGCGTCTGAACCGACATGGTCATTGTTCTGCACCCGAAAGCGTCACCCAGAAAGTACCGTGTTGTCGCAGGGGCAGAAACCGACGTTCGAGTTCGGCTTGCGTGGCAGCTGGGTCCACGTCCTCAAAATCCTTCGGGTACAGCCACTTCGCGATGAGTTCCAGATTGACGATATTCAAACCGCTGTGCCAGAGGCCATGGACGCGCCCGTGCGTGACTGCGCGGACGTGCGGCAGGCCGACGCGCTGCACGGCCCGGCGCAGGCTTCGCTCGGCAGCTTCCTCCTCGACACCGATGCCCAGCGCCAGGCCACCACGGCCTTCGAGATGGCGCCCTCCGGTACCGATATACATCTCCGGATCCTGCGCGATCACGTACTCCGGACCCAGTCTGCCCGACATTTCTTCGATGATCTCGCTGCCGATCAACCGCCCGCCGGCGAGAAGGACGAGATCTCCCATGCTGCGACCCACGCCCATGGACAGGCAGCAAGGGCCAATGCCGGCGTGTGGCTCCATGAGCACGCTGGGACGCTGCACTCCGCGGGACTCGAGCTCTCGAGCACGTTGACTGACACGATCGCGACGGCTGCGAATGAATTCGCTGACTTCACGCCCGCGCTGCTCACCACCCAGAAGCACAGCAAGCTTCTCCAGCCCTTCTGCAGGATTTGCGTGCGTCAGCCGGGGCTCCAGCGTCAGGAT
>JAEZGR010000275.1 GCA_023437255.1 Pseudomonadota bacterium
GAACAGCGCGCCGGCCTATTTTCACCGCCGCGGCAAAGGCCGCTACCGGCCTGCGCCGCCCGACATTCTGCAGGCAGCCCTGGCCGCCATCGAGAAAAAACGGCAGCAGGCGGAACAACAGCAACGCTGGACAGACCAGTTGCTGGCCGGTGAATTGCCCGAGGAAATCGGCCGCGTGGCCACCTCGCTGCTCACCCGCCCCGACAAAAACACGAACGAATGGAAGGCCTTTGCTGCCGCCGTCGAACAGAAACAGACCACGCCCGAGCGCCTGCTTCTGTCGGTAGGCGCGTGGCCACACGCGCTGGCCCTGCACCAGGCGCGCTTCATGGCAACGCACTTCCCCAAGGGAAGCGAGTTCCCGGCCATTTCCATGGTGCCGGAGTTCGACGATCTGCCGATCGCCGATGTCACCGCCTACTCCATGGATGACAGCTTCACCTTTGAAGTCGATGATGCGATTTCAGTGACCAGCCTCGGAAATGACGTCGTCCAGCTGGGCATCCATATCGCGGCACCCGGGCTGGGTATTGAACGCGACGGCGAACTCGACCGCCTGGCCCGAGGACGCATGTCTACGGTGTATATACCCGGACACAAAATTCCGATGCTTCCAGGCGACGTCATCAGTGCCTTCTCGCTTGATGCCGGCAAACTGCGCCCCGCCCTCTCGCTGTATGTTCGCGCAAATCTTGCCACCGGCGAAATGCTGGGCCATGAAACGCGGCTTGAACGGATCCGCGTGGCCGAGAACCTGCGCCACGACGTGCTGGATGCCGAGATCACCAGCGAAGCGCTGGCCGATCCGACTGCCTCCATACCTTATGGCGAGTGGGTGCGGCCGCTGTGGCGCTACGCGATGCACCTGAACGCACAGCGCGAAGCCGTGCGCGGCAAGGCCGAGAACAACAGCCGTGTGGAGTACAGCTTCATCCTCGAAGGGCCGCACGACGACCCCGACACCCGCGTGAAGCTCGTTCCCCGCCGCCGCGACGCACCCCTCGACCGTATCGTGGCGGAATACATGATTCTGACCAACAACCTCTGGGGTGGCATGCTCGCGGAACACGGGGTGCCCGGCATCTATCGCTCGCAGCAGGCGGGCCGTGTACGCATGTCGACGCATCCGCTTCCGCACGAGGCCATTGGCGTGCCCTATTACGCATGGTCCACATCGCCACTACGGCGCTATGTTGACCTGGTCAATCAATGGCAGGTCATCGCCACCGCCCGCCATGGCGTGTCGGCGCGCCTGGCGGCGCCCTTCAAGCCGAAAGACGCCGATCTCTTCGCGATCATTGGCGGCTTCGATGCCCAGTATTCGGCGTGGGGCGATTACCAGAACGCCATGGAGCGCTACTGGTGCATGCGCTGGCTGCAGCAACAGGATATTCGTGTCGTCGAAGCCTCGGTCCTGCGCGACGACCTGGTGCGACTCGATTGCGCACCGCTGGTCACGCGTGTAGCGGGGCTGCCGCCGCTCGAACGGGGCCACAAGGTCACCCTCGAGATCCTGGGCTACGATGAGCTCGCCCTTGAACTGGAGTGCAGGCTGCGCGACACTGCCCCTGCCTGATCACTTCCTGCGCCCTCGCCCATGTCTGTACTCGCCGCCAGATTGCTGCAGATACGTGGACGCCGTGACGATCATCTCGGCATCGCCCTGCTGATCTCGCTGGCGGTGCACGCGGGCCTGCTGGCCGTGCATTTCAGTGCGCCGCCCGCGCCTTCACCCCAGGAGACCACGCTCGAGGTCACGCTGCTCAACGTGCGCGGCGATACCCGACCGCTGCAGCCGATGGTGCTGGCCCAGCATGATTTCGATGGAGGCGGCGAAGCGGCGCAGGGCGTGGCGGCCACGCCGCTGCCGCTGACCTCGCCCGACGCGAGCGAAGAGGTCGTGCTGGCGGCGTTGATGCAACGCCAGAAGGAGCTCGAGGCCGAGCAGGAAAAGCTGTTCACCCTCCTGCAGGCGCGCGAGGCGGCGGGCTCTGCCGGCGACGTGCCGCAGCCGGGGGAGACCCCGGCCGACCAGGGCGAAGACGATATCTATCAGGAAAGCCTGGTCATCAGTGCGCGCATTGCGGCCATCAAAGAACGCATCGAACGCTACAACGCACGTCCGCGGCGACACTTCGTGGGTCCTTCCGCAGCCTCGGCGCCGGAAGCCCGCTATGTCGAGGCATGGCGCCAAAAAATCGAGCTACTGGGCACGGAGCATTACCCGCCCGAGGCCCGGGGCAAAATCTACGGCAGCCTGCAGCTCACCGTGTATATCCGCCGCGACGGCTCACTGCAGAAGGTGGAAATCGACCGGCCCGCCGAACACGCCGTGCTGAACCAGGCTGCGCTGCGCATCGTGCAGCTGGCCGCACCCTTTGCCCCGCTGCCTCCAGAGCTTGCCCATAACACCGACATTCTGGCCATCACCCGAACCTGGCACTTCACGCATGAACAACTCGAAACCCGGCAACCCTGAGGACCTTCCCCGCTACGCCGTCGTGGGCAATCCGATTGCGCACAGCCGCTCGCCCGCCATCCACGCAGCCTTCGCGCGACAGTGCGGTCTTGCACTTCAATACGATCGCCTGCTTGCCCCGCTCGACGGCTTCGCAGCCACGGTGACGGAATTCTTTGCCAATGGCGGCAAGGGTCTGAACGTGACCGTGCCATTCAAGGAACAGGCCTTCGAGATGGCCCGCGCCGACCTCAGCCCACGTGCGCAGCTAGCCGCTGCGGTGAACACCCTCTGGATGGTGGGCGATCGCCTGCATGGCTGCAACACCGACGGCGTGGGCCTGCTCAATGACCTGCGGCGGCTGGGCCACGACCCCGCGGGCAAGCGGGTGCTGCTGGTCGGCGCAGGAGGCGCCGCCCGCGGGGTGGTGCTGCCCCTGCTCGAAGCCGGCTGCACGCACCTGCATATCGTGAACCGCAGCCCCCGCCGTGCCGCCGATCTGCATGCCGGCACGGCCGTACGCCTGCCGCAATACGCCACACGTCTCTCATCGGGCATGCTGGCCGACGCCGGCTCGCACTGGGATATCGTCATCAACGCCACCTCGGGCAGCCTGAGCGGCGAAGCGCCGGCCCTGCCTGAAAACGGGCTGTATGCGCCAGGCGCCCTGGCCTACGACATGGTCTATGGCCCGACTCCGACGCCATTCATGCAACAGGCCGCGGCGGCTGGAGCGGCCCATACCGCCGACGGCCTGGGCATGCTGGTGGGCCAGGCGGCGGTCAGCTTCGAAATCTGGCACGGCGTACTGCCCGAGACAACCGCCGTACTGGCGGCGCTGCGCGAAGAACTGCGCGGCGCCTGACCGGCTGCATGAAAATCTTCCGTCTCTTCAAAGCCGGGCTGCTCGCAGCGGTGCTGCTGGTTCTGCTCTATCAAGTCGGCCTCTTCATCCTGGTCATCTGGTATGGCTTTCACAACCCGGGCAGCACCGCGATCATGCAGCAGACGTTGCGTGAGCTGCGCCAGCATGACCCACAAGCCCGACTGCAGCACGAATGGGTGCCCTACGATCAGATCAGCCAGCATCTGAAGCGCGCGGTCGTGGCGGCCGAGGACTCGAACTTCATCAATCATTCAGGCGTCGAGTGGCAGGACATTCGCCGGGCCTGGGAATTCAACCAGCGCCAGGCGGACACGGGGAGCAGCCGAATGCGCGGGGGCTCCACCATTACCCAGCAGCTTGCCAAGAACCTCTTTCTATCAAATTCGCGCAGCTATGTTCGCAAGGGTCAGGAACTGATCATCACCTACATGATCGAGTCCACGATGAGCAAGAAGCGCATACTCGAGCTCTACCTCAATTACGCGCAATGGGGCACCGATATCTTCGGTGCACAGGCGGCCGCGCAGCGGTATTTCAAACGCAGTGCCGCCGACCTGGGCGTGGCGCAATCGGCGCAGCTCGCCTCGATGTTGCCCCGGCCCGCTTACTACGACGAAAAAGGGGTAACCCGCTACCTGCGCGAGCGCACGGCCACCATACAGCAGCGCATGCGCCTGGTCGAAGTGCCGTGAGGAAGATGTTAATCTTTCATATTTGGTACTTAGAGCTTCCCCCGGGATCCCATGCGCACGACCCGCCGTTATCTAGCCAAGGAGATCTATCGCTCCAGCGCGGTTGTGCTCATCGCCCTGCTGGGCCTGTTCACCTTCTTTGCCCTCATCGAAGAGCTCGACAAGGTCGGCACGCGCTTCACCCTGCTGAACCTGTTCTACATGCAGGCGCTGGCGCTGCCCAGCTACCTTTACGATCTGCTGCCCATCGGCGTGTTGATCGGCGCGGTGCTGGCGTTGGCCGGCCTGGCGCAACGCAATGAGCTCGTGATCCTGCGCGTGTCCGGTGTCAGCGGCTTCAAGCTGCTGGGCCTGCTGTGGGTGGTCACGATTCCCTGGGTCATCGGGGCCTTCATTCTTTCGGAAGTCATCACACCCGCCGCCGATCTCAAGGCCAGCGACGTCAGCCTGCGGCTGCTGGGCAAAGCCGAGGGCGGGCGCATGAACAGTGGCTACTGGTTCAAGGAAAGCGACGGCCAGGACGGCACGCGCATCATCAACATTTCACAGCTGAGCGGCGACGGCTCGGTCAGCGAAATCAAGCTCTATGAGTTCCGCAAGGGTCAGGAGCTCACTTCCATGTCCGAAGCCGTTTCGGGGCGCTTCACCAACGGTTCACTGCATCTGTTCGACGTCACGCGCACAATCATCGACGATGCCGCCATCGCCGCCTTGGCCGATGCGGAACGACCGGCCGAGCCCGCCACACGCATCGAACACACCGCCGAGCGGGTTCTGCCCACCTCGCTGACCCCCGAGCGTCTCATCGCACGCGTGCTCACACCCGAACGCATGTCGATCCTCGACTTGTCAGACTACATCCATTACCTGCGCGAGAATGGCCTGCAGACCGACCGGCAGGTAGTGGCGTTATGGCGCAAGATCGCCTACCCCTTCACGCTTTTCGTGATGATGACCATTGCCGCACCCATCGCCTTCATGCAGACACGCAGAGGCGGTGTCGGGAGCATGGTTTTCATCGGAATCCTCCTGGGCGTGGGCTTCTT
>JAEZGR010000221.1 GCA_023437255.1 Pseudomonadota bacterium
GCATGGGCGGAGCGGGGTTCGATATTTCGGCGGTCTTCGAATCCCTGGGCCGAAGCCTCGTGGCCGAGCCCTTTCTGGGTGCACTGCTGGCGGGCAGCGCGATCGCTCATGCGGGTTCGGCGGCGCAGAAAGCGCGACTCGAGCCGTTGATCGGCGGGGAGCAGATCTACGCGATGGCCCATGCAGAGCCGGATACGCATTATGAACTGTCGCTTGTCCGTACGCGCGCCGTGCCCGCTGGCGAGGGATGGCGCTTGAATGGTTCCAAGGCTGTCGTGGAGTACGCTGAAGACGCGGGGCTCTTTGTGGTCTCGGCCCGGACCTCTGGCAATGAGGACGATGAAGACGGCATCTCGCTGTTCATGATCCCCGCGGGCGTGCCCGGGCTGATGGTGCGCGGTTACGCGCTCATCGATGGGGGACGTGCCGGCGAAGTGGTTCTGGATGATGTCCACGTGGGGGCTGATGCCCTGCTGGGGGGCGTGGGCAGGGGTTATCCCACATTGGAGTACGCCGTTGGGCGCGGCCTGCTGGCACTGTGCGCCGAGGCCGTGGGCGCCATGGATGTGGCGTGCGAGGCCACCCTCGAATACCTGCGTACGCGCAAGCAGTTTGGCGTTCTGATCGGCAGCTTTCAGGCGATTCAGCACCGTATGGCCGATCTGCTACTGGAGATCGAGCAGGCGCGGTCGTCTGTCGTCAACGCGGCAGCGCGCCTGGATGACCCTGATCGTCGTGTCCGTGAACGTGCGCTGTCGGCGGCGAAATTCACGATCGGACGTGTCGGCGTGAAGGCGGCGGAAGAGTTCATCCAGCTGCATGGAGGCATAGGCATGAGCTGGGAGCTGCCGCTGGCGCATTATGCGAAGCGTCTGGTCATGATCGATCATGTGCTGGGCGACGAAGATCACCACCTTGAGCGTTATATCGTCCTCGGGCGGCTGACGCCATGAACGGCCTGCGCAGGCCCGGCAGGCACCGATGAGTGATGGAGTGATGGGCAATTATTTCGATGACATGGATTTCCCGCTGGAAGGCGTGCGCGTGCTTGACCTTTCGCGCGTGTTTGCCGGCCCGTTGTGCGGACAGATACTTGCCGACTTTGGTGCAGAGGTCATCAAGGTGGAGCACCCGGTGCGGGGCGACGATACGCGGGACTGGGGGATGCGCATTGGCAAGACCGAGTCCACGTACTATTCCAGCATGAACCGCAATAAGCGGTCTCTCACTCTGGACCTCGCGTCCCCCGAAGGTTTGCAGATCATCGACGACCTTTTGCCGCAGGTCGACGTAGTGATCCATAACTTCAAGGTTGGCGGCGCCGAAAAGCTCGGCCTCGGCTACGAACGGCTCAAGACGCTGAAGCCTGACCTCATTTACTGTGCCATCACCGGCTACGACAGCTCGGGGGAAGAGGCGAGTCGACCGGGCTACGACATAGTGATCCAGGGCGAAGCGGGCCTCATGGCAATTAACGGTGAAAACGGGCGCCCGCCGCTCAAGTTCGGGGTTGCCGCCGTGGACATGATCACGGGCACGTATGCGGCGCACGCCGTGCTGGCGGCGCTTTTCCGGCGCGAGCGCACGGGCCGGGGGCGCCTGATCGAGATGGCCCTCTACGACTGCGGCATCATGATCACCAGCTACTACGGGCTGGACGCCATGCTGCTCGGGCAGGACCCGCCGCGCTACGGCAATGCTCATCCGTCGATCGTTCCCTATGGCATGTTCGACGCATCCGACGGGCCCATCATCATTGCCGTGGGCACCAATGCCCAGTTCGACAAATTCTGCCGGCAGGTGATCATGCGTCCCGACATCGTCGAGGACGCCCGCTACGCCACCAATGTCGATCGTGCGCGCAATCGGCAGGCGCTGCTGCCCCTGGTTACGGAAGCGATTCGTGCCTTTCCCAGGGATTCCCTGCTGGAGCGCCTGAGCGCATGCGGCATCCCGTGCGGCAGGGTTGCCGGTCTGCACGATGCGCTGACCAGCGACCGCACTCGACGCAGCGGTCTGCTGCATACCCTGCCGCATCCGGTGGCCGGGAACACCCATGTGTTTGCACCACCCTACCGTCTGGACGGCCAGCGGCTGCCCATACGCAACGCGCCGCCCACGCTGGGAGAAGGCAGCCGGGACGTTCTGCAACGTCTGTTGCAGCTTTCAGAAGAGGAACTTCAGGCACTGCAGGCGAAAG
Organism: Pseudomonadota bacterium; assembly: GCA_023437255.1. GTDB lineage: Bacteria > Pseudomonadota > Gammaproteobacteria > Burkholderiales > Burkholderiaceae_B > Yanghanlia. The sequence goes on from JAEZGR010000221.1 coordinate 2,201, forward strand.
GCGTTCTGACTTTACCGGGGGAACCGTTCACCGGCGACTGACCCCACCGGGTACAGAAGAACCATAACCACAAAAAGGAGACTGACATCATGAAAAACACCACGACTCGCCGTCGCTGCCTGGCCCTTGCCCTGGCATGCTCCCTGGGAGCCATCATGGCCCCCGCCGTGCAGGCCCAGGACGACTTTCCCACGAAACCCATCACGCTCATCGTGCCGTGGCCGGCAGGTGGTTCCACGGACCGTCACCTGCGCGCCCTGGCGCAGGAGGCCAGCAAGGAACTTGGCCAGCCCGTCATTGTCGAGAACCGACCGGGCGCCGGCGGCACCCTCGGCCCCAGCACCATGGCGCTGTCGGCCAAGCCGGACGGCTACACCATTTCTCAGTACCCGCTGGGCCTGCTGCGCATGCCGCACATGAACAAGACGTCCTACCATCCCATCGATGATTTCACCTTCATCCTGGGCCTTTCGGGCTACACCTTCGGCTTTACGGTGCGCTCCGATTCCCCGTACCAGACCTTCAATGAATATATCGAAGCGGCGCGCGAGAAACCGGGCACCATCGATTACGGTTCGACCGGCGTGGGCTCGTCGCCTCACCTGCTCATGGAGGAAATCGCCATCAACGCGGGCGTCAACCTTGTGCACATACCCTTCAAGGGCAACGCGGACATGCAGCAGGCGCTGCTCGGCGGCCATGTCATGGCACAGAGCGACGCGACCGGATGGGATCAATTCGTGGACTCGGGCCGCATGCGCCTGCTGGTCACCTTTGGGGAACAGCGCACCAAACGGTGGCCCGACGTACCCACGGCACAGGAACTTGGCTATAAGGTCGTGTCCAGTTCGCCGTATGGCCTGGCTGGCCCCAAGGGCATGGATCCCGCAGTCGTCAAGAAGCTTCACGACGCTTTCAAGAAAGCGCTGTACAGCGAGCAGAGCATGACGATCATGGAGCAGCTCAACCAGGAGCCGAACTACCGCGATAGCAGCGAATACCGCCAGTGGGCACAGGAAACGTTCGCCAAGGACAAGGCGCTCATCGAACATCTTGGCCTGGCAGCCAAGTAACGCTCGGGCGGCCTGCCTTCCGGATATCTTCAAAAAAGGGGAATCAACCATGCGTCAGGCCGTCATTGTGTCCACGGCCCGCACGCCGCTCACCAAGGCCCATCGCGGCGAGTTCAATGTGACGCCTGGACCGTCGCTCGCTGGTTTCGCAGTGAGCGCGGCCGTGCAACGTTCGGGCATCGACCCGGAGCTGATCGAGGATGCGGTTCTTGGCTGCGGTTACCCGGAAGGCACCACCGGGCGGAACATCGCTCGGCAGGCCGTCATTCGTGCCGAACTGCCGATTTCGATCGCGGGCGCCACTGTGAATCGGTATTGTGCATCCGGCCTTCAGGCCATTGCCATTGCGGCAGGGCGGATCATTGTCGAGGGGGTGCCGGCCATGATCGCCGGAGGCGTCGAGAGTATTTCGGGCATTCGTGCCAGGCACGGCGCCGCGAGCGGGCAAGACCCGTGGATTCTTGAGCACAAGCCGGCGCTGTACATGGAGATGATCGACACTGCCGATGTGGTGGCCCGGCGTTACGGTGTCAGCCGCGAAGCTCAGGACCTCTTCGCGGAACGAAGCCAGCGTCGGACGGCGCAAGCGCAGGAAGCTGGCCTTTTTGCCGACGAGATCATACCGGTCACCACCACCATGGCCGTCACTGACGCGGCAACCGGCGAGATCACCGAGAAGCCGGTCACCGTGGCACGCGACACCTGCAACCGGCCCGGCTCGACCGTCGAGACCCTGGCGGCCCTGCGGCCGGTCAGGGGAGAGGGGAAATTCGTCACTGCGGGCAATGCGTCGCAGCTGTCCGATGGCGCCAGCGCCTGCGTATTGATGGAAGCAAAGGAAGCTGAACGCTGCGGTTTGCAGGCATTGGGTGCCTTCCGCGGAATGGCGGTGGCGGGTTGCGAACCCGATGAAATGGGTATCGGCCCGGTGTTCGCGGTGCCCCGGCTGCTGGCACGTGCCGGCCTCAAGGTCGAGGACATCGACTTGTGGGAGCTCAATGAGGCCTTCGCCTCGCAGGCTGTGTACTGTCAGCAGCGGCTGGGCATCCCGGATGAGCGGCTGAACGTCAATGGCGGCGCGATTTCCATTGGGCATCCGTTCGGTATGACGGGCGCGCGGCTGGTGGGACATGTTCTGCTCGAAGGCCGCCGCCGCAAGGCACGATGGGCGGTCGTGACCATGTGTGTGGGAGGGGGAATGGGCGCGGCGGGCCTGTTTGAGATCTTTTGACTTGTGGCGCAATCACATGAAGCGCGTGTAATAGAAATTAACGGTACTTCGCGCAAAACTCATACTTTTGGTTTAATTCGCAAAGAGTTTTGTTCAATCAGTTTCAGACCTAACAATGACAAGAACAACACTGATCGCACTCACCGTGGGGATTTTGCTCCCCGGGTAGGGTGCAACACTCCACGCCGTCCATGACGGCAAGCCGCTGCGGTCGGTGGATGGTTTACGTCGTTCCGACAGGACCAACCCCATGATTGACCGCCGCCTGCCTTGCCCCGCCTCAACGCTGGTCGCTGCGCTTGCCACCGCCTTCTTGCCTTCCCCCTCGTCGGCCGCCAATTGCTCGGACAACAGTGGCGTGACGACCTGCACCCTGTCGGGCACGTATACCGTTGCGCAGCCTTATTGGATGGGAGCGTCGCCGGTCAATCCAACCGAGTTCACCTCCAGTGCCGTCATTACGGCGACCCCAAGTTCTTCGACCGAAGGCGGGCTGCAGGTGGTGGTCCAGGGCGGGAACGGCAACAGTTCGAATTTGACGGGTGGAGACACGCAAGGTCTGACCCTGACCAACTCGGGCAACATCACGCTTCAAAGCAGCAGTGGCATCACGTTCAATGGTGAATTCTATGGGCTCAATGCGCGCCAGCAGGGCGGCAATGCGATCAGCGAGCACAGTGACGGCGGCAATGGTGGCGTGGCGGGTAGAAAGCTGGACCAGATCGTCTCTCTCACGAACCATGCGGACATCCACCTCGATGTGCAGGGGTTGTCGCTCATGCATGGAAGTGGCGCCGCAGTCTCTGCCGTTTCCAAAGGGGGCGTGGGAGCAGTGGCTAGTAATGGCAAAGGAGGCGCGGGCGGACAGGCAGTGGGGGCCCAGGTCGACAACACGGGCAATGTCACGGCGAAATTGGGCGGGGGCGGGCGGTTCGCCGGTATCCAGGCCATCAGTCTGGGCGGCGCCGGGGCGGATGACAGCAAGGGGAATTTCAATGCCGGCGGCGGCGCCGGCAGTGTTCAGGTGACCCATTCGGGGAATGTGGATGTCGAGTGGACCTGGGCCGACACCTTCTATGGCGATGCACCGGCCCTCTACGGCATTTTGGCTGAAGCGGCCTCGGGCAGGGGCGGCAGCTCGTCCATTGACGGGAATGGCGGCGACGGGGGTAAAGGCTACGCCGAGAACATGTCCGCCCGGGTCATTCTCAACCCGGGCGGGTCCGTCAAGGTCACCCAGCACGCGACCCCGCCGAATGCGGGGGCCGGCGTCGCAGCCCGTTTGATCGGAGGCAGGGGTGGGGATGCCATTGCCGGCCATGACACCGTGTCGGGCGGGAATGGCGGACATGCGGGCGCCATTGACCCGAGTCAGGTCCCCTCCGTGCAGATTACGAACACAGGCGTTTCCGTGGTGACGTCCGGAGATCGGCTGCCGGCTTTGTCGGTACTGGCCCAGGGGGGAGACGGCTCAGGCACGTTCGACAACGACTATTACCACGCCGAGCGCCATGGCGGTGCCGGCGGCCGGGCCGGCGATGGCGCGGTGAGTGTGACCAGCGCATCTTCGTCGGTGGAACTGTCCACCGCAGGGAATCAGTCACCCGGCATTCAGGCACGCCTGGCGGGCGGCAGTGGCGGCTCAGGTGGCCAGTACAACGGCGGGTGGCTGGGGGTCGGTTTCAGCGATGCCGGAGACGGCGGCTGGGGCGGTGGCACGGGCAGCCTGGCAGTCAGCCTTTCCGGCTCGGCTTCGGCGCCCATCTCGATCACTACTTCGGGAGACGATTCGCCCGGTATCTATGCCGTTCTGCAAGGTGGGGCCGGCGGGAAGGGCGGCGGCCTGAACAACAATCTCGGCGAAGGCCGACCCGGTCACGGCGGGGCGGGTGGCGGTACGGGCAATATCGACATCAACCTCGTTTCCACGCATATCGCCACTCAGGGGCCGAACGCTTGGGGCGTCGTGGCTCAGGCAAAGGGCGCAGCGGGGGCCGACGGCGGCCGCGGCAGCTCCACCGTGACAGACGGTTCCAACGGCGGCGCCGGTGGCTCGACCGGCCATGTGAATGTCACGCTAGGCGCCGATACATCGATCACGGCACGAGGGGATCAGGCCGGCGGCGTCATCGCCCAGACGGTCAGCGGAGCAGGCGGAAGTGCCGGCGATGTCAACGGCCAGATCACTTCGAGTGCCGGGCATGGCGGGGCGGGGGGCAACAGCGGTAACGTCACGGTGAGCAATGCCGGCCAAATCCGCACGGAAGGCACTTCGGCCCGTGGCATCCTGGCGCAGTCCATCGCGGGTGCAGGCGGAGCCGGGGGCGACGGTTGGGGCATCTTTTACAGCACAGGCGGAGATGGCGCGAGCTCCGGCAAAGTGGGCGAGGTCACCGTCTCGCATACGGGCTCCGTCACGACGTCGGGTGGTCTTTCCCACGGGATTCTCGCGCATTCCATTGGCGGTGCCGGGGGCGCGGGTGGCGACGCCAGTGGTGTCGCGGTTTCCGTCGGGGGCAATGCCGCCTCCGGCGATTACGTGGCCGACGCGAGTGCTGCGACGGTGTATGTGTACGGAGGCAGCCTCTCCACGGCGGGCAGCAGCAGCATGGGCGCCATGGTTCAGTCTATTGGCGGAGGAGGCGGAGATGGGGGCGGCAGCTATGGCGCTGTCAGCATCGGCGCCAGTGGCGGCAAGGGCGGGCGCGGCGCGCAGGCCTATGGGAACCTTTCTTCGGCCCAGGTCACAACCAGCGGCGAAACGGCGCACGGCGTGGTGGCTCAATCGATCGGGGGAGGCGGCGGCAACGCGGGCAACGCCGTTGGCGTGGGGCTGTTTGCATCGGCCGCCGTGGGCGCGTCCGGTGGTGACGGTGGTGGCGGTGGGCCGGCCACCCTCAACGCTGCCAACAGCCAGATCGTGACTTCCGGCGCGCGCGCAGCGGGCCTGGTGGTGCAGTCCATTGGTGGGGGAGGTGGAACCGGTGGTCCGGCCTCCACCCTGTCTGTGAGCCCCGGGCTGGCACAGGCCCTGGCTGTGGGCGGTTCAGGCGGCCTGGGCGGGGATGGTGGCCCGGTGAGCTCTCAGCTGACCGGCGGGTCGGTCAAGACGGGGCAGGTGGGCCAGTTGATTGACGGGACGTGTGAAGACGCCTGTCTCGACGGCAACCTGCTACCGGTGGATTCATTCGGCGTCGTCGTGCAGAGCATTGGCGGCGGAGGCGGGATGGGGGGCACGGCATCCGCACAGGCGGTGGCCATCTCGTTCCCGGTCACGCCCACAGGGGATCAGGTGGGCGTTGCATGGGCCGCATCGGTGGGCGGCTCGGGCGGGGAAGGCGGTGACGGCAACTATGTCACCTTTGCCGCGACCGAGGGAGCCGAAGTCACGACCAGCGGGCAGGGCGCCCATGGAGTCATGGTTCAGAGCATCGGGGGCGGCGGCGGCCAGGGCGGCGATTCATCGGCGCTGGCGGCCGTCTATGGGTATGGGGAAAGCGTGCCCGAGGGTGCCGCCTCACTGGCCATCACGCCGACCTTTTCTCTGGGAGGGTCGGGGGCGACGGCGGGCAATGGAGGGCCGGTCTGGACGGCCATCGGCGGGGCGATCAATGTTGCCCAGGGTGTGCCAAGCTTCGTGGCGGACGGCCCGAACACGGCCGCTTCCCAGGTGACCACTTACGGTGACTTCGCCAACGCCATCCATGCACAATCGATCGGTGGTGGTGGCGGTAACGCCGGGATGGGCAGTGGGCCCACTCAGTCCTTTGGTACGGGCGCCAGCATCACTGCAGCGATCCAACTGGGAGGAACCGGCGGGGCTGGCGGGAATGGGGACGAGGTCCGTGTCGATGCCTATCCTGTCAGCCAGATCCGGACTTTTGGTTCCAACGCAGCCGGCATTCTTGCACACAGCATCGGGGGTGGCGGTGGAACCTCGCAGGGTGGGGCCCTCAATGTCGCGTCGTTCGCGGGCATGAAGTCGGGTTCCCTGAGCGTGGCGGTCGGCCGAACCGGCGGCGCAGGCGGCAAGGGTGGGCCGGTCACCGTCAATGTCGGTGGGGCGATCAGCACCGATGGGGCGGACGCTCCAGGGGTCCATGCCCAGTCCATTGGCGGTGGCGGCGGGCTCGGTGGGTCTGCCGGGTCGGACGCTTCGGCGGACAACCCGGTGCTGGAAGTCTTTGAGCAGCGTCACAACGTCAGCCGTATCAAGGAACTGGTCCAGGGCAGCGTGCAGTATGGCGGATCGTTGAACGTGAGCGTGGGCGGGCAAGGTGGGGCAGGTAACACTGCGGATACCGTTGACGTGAACCTGACCCCCGGTGCGTCCATCCGGACGAACGGTGACTGGTCGATGGGGGTCATGGCCCAGAGCGTCGGAGGTGGCGGCGGTAAAGGCGGCGTGGCGGCAGCCTCCGGGTTGGGAAGCCTGACACGCATACAAATAAATGCCAACGTCGCGGTCGGCGGAAGTGGGGGATCGGGCGCAAACGGCGGCAACGTGCAGAGCACGCTTGACGGCAGCACCGTCACGACAGCGGGCTATGGCGCCACCGGAGTGTTTCTACATAGTATCGGCGGCGGCGGGGGCTGGGGTGCAGACGGCTCCGACGGCTCCTGGGGTGAGCTGGCTGTCGGGAAGTCGCTGGGCGGAAGTGGTGGCCGGGGCGGCAACGGCGGGGTGGTGGTGCTCACCACACAAGGCAGCAACGTCATCACCACGCAAGGCGAGGCCGCCTTCGGCACCTTGCTGCAGTCCGTGGGCGGGAGCGGCGGCTTCGCCGGTGCGGGCTCTCGCTATGGCATCTCACCCTTCGTTCCCGACGGTCAGAGAATGCGTCTGGCGGGGGGGGACGCCCAGAATCAGCAGGCCGGTGGGACGGGCGCTGGGGTCGCTTTGAACGACACGGGCGGTTTGCAAGTGGCCACGGCCGGGAACAATGCCATCGGCGTCATGGTGCAAAGTGTGGGCGGCGGTGGCGGTATTGTTGCCAATGCCCAGTCACAGGTAGAAAACGGGAACGTCGACGCCAACATTTATCCCACATCGGCATCCAGCGAGGCGACGGATGGCGGAGAAGTGTCCGTCAATCTGCCGGGCGCCGCGACCATTCGTACTGCCGGTACCGG
>JAEZGR010000329.1 GCA_023437255.1 Pseudomonadota bacterium
CCCCTGAGATGCTGGAGGGCATCGCCCAGCGGATTCACGCCGCTATCAGAAACGTGACGCTTACACCCGGACCCGCGGCCGACGGTTCGCCGGCCATCACGGTGAGCATAGGCGCAACGCTGAGTCAGGTGCCCGGCGACACACTGAAAGCAATGCTGCTTCGTGCCGACAAGGCGATGTATGCCGCCAAGCTGGCGGGGCGCGATCAGACACGCGTGTCTTGAAGCAGGTTGCCCGCCCTCAGCCAGGCAGTTGCGCGATGAGCGCGTTCGCCTTGTTCGCCGCCTCACGCAGCGACTCAATGATGCTTTGACGACGCTGCGCATCCTGCACCTTTGAATGAATGGTGGCCACGCTGATGGCCGCGGAGGGCGACCCCGGCCGGGTTCTGAGCGCCATGGCAATACCGGTCATATCGGGGTTCAGATCGTCGACATAGGCATAACCCAGTTCGCGCGTTCGTTCGAGATGCTTGCGAATATGCTCGTGGCTGACTCCACGACGGTCGCAATAGGCGCGGTGGTCGGGTGCCGCCAATATCGACGTGATTTCCTCCTCGCTCTGCACGGTGGAAAGAATGGCGGCGGCGGCCGACCCGACACCCAGTGCAGACAAATCGCCGGGTGACAACGGCAATGCCCGCACCGCGCCAGTCCCTTCATGCAGCGCGACACACACTGCCATATCGTTGGCTCTGATACTCAGATAGGCCGTGTCCTGGACCCGCTCCGACAGCTCTCGGACGATGGGACCAAGAAGCTGCGCAAGGCCATGTCGGTTACGCGCGGCAGCGGCCCACAGCCCGAGCCTGAAGCCCGGGAAATACCGCGAACCGGGCTGTTCCAGATCGACGAATCCATGTTCCTCAAGGCCCGCCAGCAGGCGATGCAAGGTTGCTTTGCTGAAGCGGGTTTGTCTTTGCAGATCGGTGAACCGCAGCCCCTCGTTGGCGGCGCCGGCGAGTAAGCCCAGCACTACGGCCGTGCGGTAGAACGTTTGGTCTGTACCGCGCTTTCCCGCGCGCTCGCGGTCCTCGTTTTCCGTGGACATTTTTTCCCTCTCGTTGATATACTGCCGCCAGTAGTTCCGATAATAGATATTAAGTTTCTTTTAACGGAACATCAAGTGGTATTCCATCGCCGATTCTCAGAACTACACAGGAGACATCATGAGTCGTCGCTTCTTCCTCGCATCCGTGACCGCACTCGCACTGGGCGGCCTTGTCCCGTCCTTTGCCACCGCTCAAGCCGCTGAAAAGTTCCCCACTCAACCCATCAAGCTGGTGGTACCGTTTGCCCCGGGCGGCACGACCGATACATTCGCGCGCCTGTTCGGCCAACACTTCGGCGAGCAACTGGGTGTGCCGGTGGTTGTCGTGAACCAGCCTGGCGGAGGGGGCATGGTGGCCACGCGCGCACTGCAGCGCACCGAACCAGATGGCTACACCCTGATCTTCCAAAGCCCGACGAGCGGGGTCACCGGGCCGCTCACCCGCAAGGAGCCGCCCTACGACCCGGTTGAAGGCTTCTCGCACATCGCCATACTCGGCATGACACCCATCGTGCTGGGCGTCAGCAACAAATCCAATGTCGAATCGCTGTCTCAGCTTGTCGATCATTCGAAAGCGGCGCCGGCCGGCCTTTCATATGCGACCGGCGGCGTGGGCGGCGGGCCGCACCTTTCAGTTGAGCTGCTCATGAAGCGCATTGGCGACCTGAACGCCGTACACGTGCCGTATCGCGGCGCGGGGCCAGCCGTTCAAGATCTGGTGTCGGGCGAAGTGGTATTCATGCCCGATACTTTCACTTCCTTGCTGCCGCTGCACGAGTCTGGCCGTATAAAGATCGTGGCGGTATTTGACGAAGAACGTTCCAAAGTCGCACCCGCTATCCCCACAGCCCGTGAACAGGGCGTGGATATCGTCACGCGAATTGCCAACTACATTTCGGCACCTCCCGGAACGCCGAAAGAACGACTCGAGATTCTTGCTGCCGCCGCTCGCGAAACCATGAAGAATCCCGCAGTGATCGAAAAGCTCCAATCACTGGGTTACCGGCCGGTCACGGACTCAACGCCCGCCTCCGCCACTCAGTTCATTGCTGACGAAGTCGCGCTTTGGAAACCCGTCATCAAAGACGCGGGCATTGCGCTTGAGTAACCGACAAATCAGTCACCCAATATCTCTCACAACACATCATGTTCAGACTTAATGAGAAAGTAGCCCTCGTATCCGGTGCCGGGTCGGTAGGCCCCGGATGGGGAAACGGCCGAGCCACCGCAGCACTGCTGGCACGGCAGGGGGCGCGCGTTTTTGCCGTCGACCGTAATCCCGAGGCCCTCGAAGAGACCTTGCGCATCATTCGTGAGGAAGGCGGCGAGGTCGAGGGCGCTGTATGCGACGCCACATCCGGGCAGCAAGTAAAGGAAACCATCGAGGCATGCGTACAGCGATACGGGCGCCTCGATATCCTGGTCAACAACGTCGGGGGGTCTCATCCCGGCGGCGTTGACGAGCTCAGCGAGGAAGAGTGGGATACACAGATCGACTACAACCTCAAGACCGTCTACCTGAGCTGCAAGTACGCACTGCCCCACCTTCGTGAGCACCCCGGAAGCGCCATCGTCAACGTGTCGTCGGTAGCCGCCCTGCGCATGATGCGATCCCGTCCCCACGCGGCATACAGCGCCTCCAAGTACGGCGTGATCGCGCTTTCACGGTCCATTGCCATTCATAACGCACCTGCGGGCGTGCGCTGCAATACGGTCATTCCGGGGCTGATCTACACCCCCGTGGTTGAGCATCGGCTCGTCAAGCAGCTGGGTGCCGGAGATGCCCAGGAGCTGATTGCCAAGCGTGACGCTCAGATTCCATTGGGCAAGGCCGGCACCGCCTGGGACATCGCGCACGCCGTGCTCTTTCTCGTTTCAAATGAGGCTGGGCATATCACCGGAACGGAGTTGCTGGTCGACGGCGGTTATACCGCAGCCACGACCTGAGCTTTTGAAAAGGACACTGCGTAATGGCACGACTTTCCTACCCCGACGAGCAGAAGCTTGCAGAAGAACCACTGGTGCAGCGCATTGTCGGCGAGCGGGGTTCATTGCTGAACCTCTATCGCATGCTCATGCACAGCCCACCGCTGGCTGAAGGCTGGCTGTCATTCTTCACCGCGCTCCGGCAGAAGTGCGGGCTTTCGGGCAAAATCCGCGAGATGGTGATCCTGCGAATCGCCTCCATACACGGCGCCAGTTATGAATTCGCCGCGCATGAGCCGTTCGGTCTGCGTGAAGGGCTGACACCCACACAAATCGAGGCACTGAAGACCGGCAATCTAGACGCGTTCGACGCCAAGGAGCGCGCGATTCTGACTTACTGTGAATCCATCACTCATGAGATTCACGTGCCAGACGCGGTGTTCAACAGCGCGAAAGAACACTTCAGTGAGTCGGAAATGGTCGAGCTCACGGCAACGATCGCGGCGTATAACCTCGTATCGCGTTTCCTGGAAGCCTTGCAGGTGGACCCCGAACCGCAGAACTGACCTGCACCGCAGCCTGTAACCCCATGCTTTCTGGCGCCCACGGGCGCCATTTTTTGTGTTGGAAAGTCTTCGCGCGCCCTGCTATATTTTTCCCGGTTAAAAGCTTTACATATTGTTAACCGCACGTGTGTCTCCAGGAGAACAAGCATGGTGCCCCCTATCACACATTGCGTCAGCGCCGGGTCACGGCGCCGCTTCCTGCGAATGTCGGCGGCGGGCATGCTCATACCCGCGCTGCCCGCCTGCAGCGGCTCAGAAGACAGTGCGATCCGTTTCACCGACACCATTGCCTGGGGCCGTCAGGCCATCCGCACCCACATGCGGTCGGCACCTGATGCCGCGGCCGTGTCGGTGGCGCTTCTATGGCAGGACCAGATCGTCTGGCAGGAAGCGTTCGGGCTTGCCTCGATCAATGACGCGCGCCCCGCCACCATTCACACCCGTTTCAACATCGGCTCGGTGAGCAAGGTCCTCGCCGGTCTCACGGGCGCCATGCTTCACGATCGTGGGGTGATCGATCTCGACGCACCGATCACCCGCTATCTGCCGCAGTTCACCATGTTGGGGCAGGCCTCTCAGCGGATCACCAGCCGACAGCTGCTGTCGCATTCGTCGGGGCTGCCCGGCACCAACTGGCGCGGCATCTTCGCATTCGAGCCGTATGCCGACTACGCCGCTGATACTGAGGCGGGGCTGGCCAACTTCCACGCCAAGCACATTCCGGGCGAAATGGCGGTCTATTGCAATGACGGCTTCACCCTGTTCGAGCGCGTCGTCCTGGCGGCCACAGGGCTGACTTACCCAGACTACGTGCATCAGAACATACTCGCGCCCCTGGGCATGGGCCACTCCGGCTATCTGGTCAGCCGACCCGAGTCCGGCGACTTTGCCTATCCGGTCTCAGACGGGCAGCAGTACGGGCTGGAATTCGTCAATGCTTACGCCACCGGGGGTCTGAACACGACGCCTGGCGACATGATGAAGCTTGCGCGTCTGTTCATCGGGCGCGGCAACAGCGATGGGAAGCAACTCGTCTCGCCGGAAGCGATTGCCGACATGGGCAGAGAACAGAACACGCATGCGCCGTTAAACCCCTCGCCCGAATGGCGATGGGGGCTGGGCTGGGATACGGTCCGTCAGCCCACCCTCGATGCAGCAGGCATTCTGGCCTGGGAAAAGAACGGCGGCACGGCCTTCTTTCAAAGCGAGTTCTTTGTGCTGCCGGATGTCGGCATGGCGCTGCTGATTACCGGGGGTCTGGGCTACGAGCCGCTCACCCTCGCCGAAGAAATTCTGCTGCGGGCGCTGCAGGAGGCCAGACAGGTGAAGGTGGCGCCCGCGCCGGTCGATACGGCGGCGCCGCCGGCGCTGACCCCACCCTCCACCATGAATGAGCTCATCGGCATCTACGGCAGCGTGAATTTCCCGATCAAGGTGGAAGTTGCCTCAGGCGGCGCGCTCCAGCTGAGTCGCTGGCTGATGGACGCGTGGCGACCGATCATCGACGGCAACAGCGGGCGCTATACTCTGCGCGCCGACGGCTGGTGGTGGTCAGACAACAATTCACTGCCAAGTTATCGCTTCGACGTGGCTGAGCTCACCGAAGGCGATCAGACCGTGCAGTACCGGTACCTGATCAGCCGTTCCACGCGCGGTGCCGGCTACCATTTCGTGACAATGCCCGTCGGCCAGAAGTTGGAGCCACGCGATCCACTTTCCAGCGCGTGGCAAGCCAGGCTGGGCACACAATGGCGGTTTGCGAACGACATTTCGGGGTCGGTCGCTGAAGCGCTGGGCGGTGAATCCGTGCCGCTTGGGTCGCTGCCCGACTTGCCCGGCTACCTGCTGTGGGATGGTCGCCAACTGCTGACTCCCTTCAACAACAACAGGGCGCGCATGTCGGTGAAGGTACCCGTCTCCGACGGGCGGGACCTCGACGAAATTGAAATATCGGCCGACGCTCGCGGGCCCTTGTTGCGCATCGGCTCGCGCATTTACCGCCCGGCCTGAGCGCGGGTGGATCATTCGGAACCGGAGAGACGCCGAATGCCCACGGTTCAGGGGCGAATCAGTTGCGAATCAGGTGCCGGCCGATAATCAGCTGCTGAACCTGTGTGGTGCCTTCATACAGGCGCAGCAGACGGGCGTCGCGATAGAAGCGCTCAACGGCATATTCGTTGATATAGCCCGCGCCGCCATGAATCTGCACGCCTCGGTCGGCCACGCGGCCCAGCATTTCGGTGGCGAACAGCTTGGCGCAGGAAACGCGCATCGAGACTTCGGGATCTGATTCATGCGGCGGCTTGCGCTCAAACTCGGCCGACACTGCCTGTACCAGCGCCCAAGCCGCGAACAGTTCCGCCTGACTGTCGGCCAGCATGGCCTGGATCAGCTGAAACTCGCCTATGGGTTTGCCGAATTGCTTGCGCTCACGTGCGTAACGGCGCGATTCTTCGAGAATGCGGGCCGCCAGCCCACAGGCCACGGCCGAAATGTTCAGACGCCCGCGATCAAGCACCTTCATGGCGGTCTTGAACCCCTGCCCGGGTACGCCTCCGATGATGTTTGCCGCCGGCACCCTGACACCATCGAGTATGACGTCGCAGGTCTTGGTGCCGCGCTGCCCCATTTTCTTGTCGTTCTTGCCCAGCGAGATTCCCGGAGTGTCGGCCGGCACAATGAAAGCGGAAATACCCGCCGCGCCTTCGCCGCCGGTACGCGCCATCAGGGTGAACGCACCTGCGCGCGGCGCATTCGTGATGAAGCGCTTGGTGCCCGATAGGACGTAGTGGTCGCCATCGAGCACCGCCCGCGTTTTGAGAGATGCTGCGTCGGTGCCAGCGTCGGGTTCGGTCAGGGCGAACGACATGATGAGCTCGCCGCTTGCCACTTTGGGCAGATAGCTTGCCTTTTGCTCGGGCGTGCCGTCCATGAGAATGCCCTGCGAACCGATACCGATATTGGTGCCGAACACCGATCGAAACGCGGGCGAAGTGCGGCCCAGTTCATAGTTCACCCGCACTTCCTGGCTGACCGAGAGCCCGATTCCGTCGTACTCAGGCGGAACGGTCATGCCGAAGAGACCCATCGTTTTCATGTCTTCCACGATGTCTTCCGGCACCTCGTCATGTTCTTCGAGATAGCCTTCGGCCGGAATGAGGCGCTCATTCACAAAGCGCTGAACGGACGCAAGAAGAATGTCGAACGACTCGGCATCAAGAGACATGAACGGCTCCGGTGAGCGGCACAACCCGCGCGCGAAGTGGGGCCATGCCCCGGGACAACGCAGATGCACCATCAAATAGGTAAATAGTATTCCCTATTCTAGCGCTGTCGTGCCGAATATCTCAAGCCTGATGCATACCTGACTGCCGCAGTAAATGATGTTGACAAAGGAAGACGGCCGGGCACTGTTTGCTGACCGGGTGGCCGCATCACACCGGAAGAAAAGCCCCGAATAAGGTAAATGTATTGTCATAGATGCCGAATCTGTTCTGGGGCGAGAAGAACAGATCTTTGCAGCCGCGCTTCAATCGACACGGCCGCTCTTTCTTGTTTACATGAACCGGCTGATCGAGAACGAAGCCATTGCCTGGGGAGCACGACCTTCGACAATGGCCTGCGTCAGCCACCGACCCGTGGTGGCAGCACCGGTCAAGCCCAGGTGGCCGTGACCGAACGCACACCATAGGCGCGCGCGCTGCGGCACGGCGCCCAGCACGGGCATTGAATCCGGCAGACAGGGGCGATGCCCCATCCAGCTGTTCGCGTTGCCGGTTTCTGCCGGCAGATGCAGCCCCGCCTGAAGATGCTCGGCGAGACGCGTTGCACGTTGCTCGCGCATGGGCTGATCGATTGCATCGATCTCGACCGTGCCGCCGATACGCAGACCCTCCTGCATCGGATTGATGAAGACCTTCCGGTCAGCCAGCACCACGACTCTGGAAATCGTATCGCGCAACTGCGGATACTGCAGGTGATAGCCGCGCTGAGTCTGCAATGGCACGCGCAGGCCCAGCGTGCGCAACACCTGGTCGGACCAGGCACCTGCAGCGACCACCACATGATCTGCCTGGATGCGACGACCGCCGCACTTCAACGTCCACCGCGCGGGGCCGGCTTCCAGCGCATCGACTCGAGCGCGCTCGAAGACAACGCCGCGCTCTTGAAGAGCTGTCGCAATGGCGTGGCTGTATGCCTGCGGCGATACGACACTGCCTTCGTCTGGCAAGAAGTAGCCTGCCTGATACGCGTCGTGCCGCACGGCAGGTTCAAGACGGTGGATTTCCGCCGCATCCACCTGCTCCAGCTTTAGGCCGTGTTGCGCCTTCAGTGACCAACCGCCTCGGTCGGCGGCCAGTGCCGCTTCGCTGGGGTACAGATGTAGCTGACCGTTGGTGCGAATGAGGTGGGTTGCGCCCACGTTCTTCGCAAGGCGCTGATGCGCTTGCACGGCATCGTGCAGGAGGCCGTGCAGCGCGGTGGCGATCTCTTGTACTCGCTGCGGCTTTGCCGACCGCACGAAGCGCCACAACCAAGGGGCGGCCCTCAACCAATAGCCGGGCGGCACGAACAGGGGACCGCTCGGGTCGGTGAGCATGGGAAGCGACGAACGCACCACGCCCGGCATCGCCAGCGGCGCGACGGAGCCTGCCGACAAAGCGCCGGAATTACCGGAAGAGCATTGGGAGCCCGGGGGTTCAGGATCCACGAGCACAACGCGCTTGCCCGCTGAGGCAAGTTCGTGTGCAACGCAGAGCCCGACAATTCCGGCACCGACGACGGCGATTTCGTGTTGCGTGTCACTCATTACATTTGATCCAGTTGCTTGACTGCTGCCGACAGAGAACCGGGAGCCCCGTTCTTGTCGAGACGAAGCGTAGCGAATATGATTTCGCTATGCAACACCAGGTATCGCATTCCAATACTACAGCGAAGGGAAAGCATGCGCGACCAGACACTGGTAAAGGCCGATCGCTCATTCATTCATTCGGTCCGTAAGTGCTTCCAGGTTCTCGAGTGCCTGGGTGAGGCGCAGCGTCCGCTGAGCTTCACCGAACTGGTACAGGCATCCGGGCTGGAGCGCAGCGCGGTACAGCGCCTGGTACATACACTGTCTCAACTTGGCTACTTGCGCCAACATCCCCGAACGCGAGCGTATACTCTGTCGCCGCGTCTGCTTCAGTTCAGCTACGCAGCGCTTCAAGTCGACCCGGTGGCCGAGGCTGCCGAACCTTACCTGCAGAAGTTGAATCAGCAATGCAAGGAAACCGTCAACCTCATGGAACTGGAAAGCAGCGACATCGTCTATGTGCTGCGTTACCCCAGCTTTCATGCGGTGAGCGTCGACCTGCATGTCGGCTCGCGTTTGCCCGTGCACTGCACCGCCGCCGGGCGGGTATTCATGGCACACATGGCGCCCGAAGCGCTCGAGGCGCTGCTGGCGTTGCCACGCTCCAAGCTCACCGAGCACACCATTACCGGCGAAGCCGCGCTCCGGCAGATACTTACTCAAGTACGACAGCAGGGGTATTGCCTGAACGATCAGGAGGCATTTCTGGGAGACATATCACTCGCGGCGCCTATATTCGACCGTCACCGTGAAGTCGTGGGGGCCATCAATATTGCGGTGGCCTTTCCTCGCTGGACTGTCCCAGCGGTGCGCAAGAAACTCGTTCCGCTTCTGCTCGAGGCCGCTCAAAAAATAACTCAACAACTCACCCGATCCACCTGACTACGGAGTAAATCGTGTCCATGCCCTCGCCCGCAGTGCCGCAGCTAGGCGCCGATGTTCTGGTGCAAGCACTGATCGACGAACAAATAGAAGTCTGCTTTGCCAATCCCGGCACCTCCGAAATGCACATGGTCGCCGCGCTCGACCGCAATCCCAAGCTACGTTCCGTACTGGCATTGTTCGAAGGCGTGGTGACGGGCGCCGCAGACGGCTACGCCCGCATGGCGGGCAAACCCGCCGCCACCTTGTTGCACCTCGGGCCGGGCTTCGCCAATGGCATGGCCAACATTCACAATGCCCGCAAGGCTGGCGTGCCCATGTTGAACCTGGTGGGCGACCACGCTGTAGACCACCTGCGCTACGACGCTCCCCTCACCTCCGACCTCGAAGGCATGGCTCGCACCGTGTCTCACTGGGTGGGCCGCGCCAATTCTGCTGCAGAAATGGGCCCGCGCACACGCGAAGCGCTTGCCGCGACCAGAACGCGCCCCGCGGGTATTGCAAGCCTTCTGATTGCGGCCGATGCCGCCTGGGGCACAGCGGGCGACACAACAGCTGCCGCCATGATGCACGCGCCCGAAGCGCCTCAACCCGACAGCGCCCTGCTGTCAAAGGCCCTCGACGCCCTGCGACGCGCGGCGGGCAGGGGCATGCTGCTGATCGGCGACAACGCGCTGTGTGCCGAGGGCGTCAGGTTGGCAGCAGCCATCTGCCACACATTGAACTGCCGGCTGGCAGGGCAGAGCTCAAGCCGCCGTACGACGCGCGGTGGCGGCTTGCCCCACGTGCCACGCGTGCCGTATCCCATCGACCTTGCCATCGAATTCATGGCGGGTACACAGGCGCTGGTGTGCGTGGGTGCGCCCCCGCCCGTCGCCTTCTTTGCCTACCCCGGCAAACCCAGCTCTCTGGTCCCTGTCGGCTGCGAAACCTTTCAGACTGTCGAGCCGGGCATGGACCCGCTCAGCGTGTTGCGGGCGCTGGCAGACATTGTTGGCGTGCGTGCCGATGAGGCCCCCGTCTTCACATGCGAGCCCATCCCCGAGCCGACCGGCGCCCTCACCCACGAAACGGTCGGCCGCGCACTGGCCAGCACCCTGCCGGAAGGCGCCATTGTGGTCGACGAGTCCATCACAACCGGGCGCCTGTTTTCCTACGACGGCACGGCGGGCTGCGCCCGGCATGACTGGATCAACAACATGGGTGGCTCGATCGGTTACGGCCTGCCGGTCGCTCTTGGTGCATCAGTCGCATGCCCTGACCGCCGCGTCATTGCCTTGGTCGGCGACGGCAGTGCCTTCTATACGGAGCAGGCCCTCTGGTCGATGGCGCGCGAACAAAGCAATGTCACTGTAGTGATCTACGCCAATCGCAGCTACGCAATTCTGAAGGGCGAATGGGATCGCATGAAGGCCGGTCAAGCAGGCCCCGCCGCCCGTGACATGCTGACGCTCGATCGCCCCGAGCCGGATTGGTGCCGCATTGCCGAAGGGCACGGCGTGCCTGCGATCCGTGTCACCGATGCCCAGGGCTATGCACAGGCGCTGAAGCGCGCCAACGGCCAACAAGGCCCGACGCTTATCGAAGTCATGCTGTAAACCACCCGGGCAGCCCTGTCAGCCTGGCGACGACAGGCGCCCAAAAAAACTGAGCCGTGGGTTCCATAAACCCACGGCTCAGTCGCGAAGGATCCGCCTTCCCTGCCCTTTACTTGGTCAGCATATTGTCGGGCAACCAGGTTACCAGCAGCGGGAACGAGAACAGGATCACGGTGGTGATGAGTTCCATGATCACGAACCACCAGGCGCCGCGGAAGATCTGCGAAAGCGGCGTGCTGCGATCAATACCCGCAATCACGTACACGTTCAGCCCGACCGGCGGGGTGATCAGCCCGATCTCGCACATCTTCACGGCAAGAATGCCGAACCAGATGGGATCGAAGCCCAGTCCGACAACCGTGGGGAACATGATCGGCAGCGTGATCACCAGCATCGAGAATGCGTCGAGGAACATGCCTAGCGGCAGGTACACCAACAGCAGCAATCCCACGATCACCCAGCGATTCAGCGGAGCCTCGACAACCGCTTCGGCAATGGCTTGCGGAATCTGCGCCAGGCTCAGGAAATAACTGAAGACCGCCGCACCCACGATCGTCATCATGATCATGACGGTGGTGGTCGCCGAGGATCGGAAGCTCAGGTACAGACTGCGACCCAGACGCGGGCGCGCAGAACGCGACGTGAGCAGCATCACGAAGGCCACGAATGCACCGATGGCGCCCGCTTCCGTGGGGGTGAACACGCCCAAGTAAATACCACCGAGCACGGCGACGAAGAGCAACATCACCTGCCACGCATCGCCCAGCGAGGCCAAACGCTCGCCCCACGGGGCTTTCTCGACGGGAAGCTGCTTGGTCTGAATGTTCTTGGCAATGACCCACGTGCCCAGCATAAAGACCAGCGTGGTCAAAATGCCGGGAATGATGCCGGCAACCAGCATCTTGCCGGCCGACACTTCGGTAAGCGCCGCGTAGAAGATCAGCAGCACGCTGGGCGGGATCAGCACACCCAGCACGCCACCGGCGGCCACTGCACCCGCCGACAACCTGGGGTCATAGCCCGCCTTCTTCATTTCGGGAATGGCCACCGAGCCGACCGTTGCGGCCGTGGCCACACTCGAGCCCGAGGTACACGCAAAGCCTGCGCTGGTCAGCACGCTGGCCATTGCCAGGCCACCGGGCCAGTGCCCCACCCACTTGCGCGCCACGCTGAACAGTCGCTGACCCACGCCAGCGTGATGCGCAAATGCACCCATCAAGATGAACAGGGGGACAACCGTGAGCAAGTATGAGGCGGACTGGTGGTACGAGAAGGATTTCAGACGGTTCAGAACGAAATCCAGGTTCTCGATCATGACGATGCCCAGCACGCCCGAGAGACCCAGGGCGGCGAACACCGGTGTGCCGAGCGCCATCAGCACAAAAATCAAGCTAGTAGCCACAATGGTGGCGGTTACGTAATCCATTTTCTTCTCGTCGGATAATGCATGGCCGCCGTCGGTTCAACGTACGGCGCGCTGTGCGCATGGTTTTCAGTGCACCTGGCCTGCGACGTCGTCGTCATTGGCGCGTTCGCGAATCTCACGGGTGACGATCAGGCGCAGCACCTCGAAAGCCATCTGCAGGAAGCCGAACCACAGCCCTACCGCCAGAACAATCTTTGCCCACCAGATCGGGAACTGCACGAACCCCCAGCGGAATTCGCGGATGGCGGTGGAGGCGATCGCATCCTGCGTGGAGGGAATGGCCAACAGCAGCAACAGGAGTGCAGCCATCGCCCAGGAGATGATCTCCATGACCACACGCGCGGAATGAGGCGCTCGGTCGAGCAACATGGTCACGCGGATATGGGCGTCATCGAGCTTGGTCCAGCCCAGGCCCATGAACACCAGCAACACCATGCTGGTCTCTGCCATTTCGAACACACCGGAAATGGGTCGGCCGGTGATGTATCGCACGGCCACATCGACCGTGGTACCCACCATCAGAAAGGCGAGGCACAGAAGCGCCACCAATCCGAACAAATTGGAAAGCTTGCCAAACACGGCATCAAGAGGCTTCATCTTTATTCCTGCATGAGTGGAGAGCCCGCAGGCGCCGGGTGTGCACCCTTAAAGATGCACACCCGGGCATACGGGCCGCTCACGGCTGGATCAGCCGCGGGCGATTTC
This sequence comes from Pseudomonadota bacterium, assembly GCA_023437255.1. GTDB lineage: Bacteria > Pseudomonadota > Gammaproteobacteria > Burkholderiales > Burkholderiaceae_B > Yanghanlia. The sequence continues at coordinate 13,006 of JAEZGR010000329.1, forward strand.
CTCAGGACGTGCCAGCGTACCGGCAGGGCCGTGCTTGGCAATCGCGGCATCGACCAGCTTCTGCATTTCTGCGCCGTCGATGTTCGCGGGCTTGGCAACGGTGTCGATCCACTTGTTCACCTGGGCGGGCTGAACACCCTCGCGAGCGACCTTCTTCAGATCGTCGGACCAGATATTGAACTTCACGCCTTCATCGAGCGCGCGCTTCACGTACTGGCGGTTGGCCCCATCGTAGATCTTGGTGTACTGGCCGCCGTAAATCTCGGCCACCAGTTCGTCGCAGATCTTCTGGACGTTATCGGGCAGGCTGTTCCAGAAGTCGATGTTCATCACCGTGGCAGCCGGGGCGTGCGGGCCGTCGCCGATGTCGGTGAAGTGCGGCGCAATTTCGTGCAGGTTGTAGGCAATGGCCGTGATGAAGTCAAAGCCGTACACGCCGTCGAGCACGCCGCGCTCGAGCGCGGTGTAAACCTCGGGGGCCGCCATCGGCACAGCCGTACCACCCAGCGCCTCGATCACGTCGGTCGCCACACCGTGGCCACGAATGCGCTTGCCCTTGAAGTCTTCGATGGAGTTGATGGGCGTGCGCGTAATGAGCGGCGCATAGTTCCAGTTGGTCCAGTACAGGACCTTGGACTTGTGGCGCTTTTCCCATTCGTCGCGCAGGGGCTGGAATTGTTCGTACACATCGCGGCAGACCAGCTGCAGCGAATCGGCACGATCCATGCGGTAGTACCATTCCAGGCCACGGGTGACCGGCAGGTCGGCCTGGTAGTATCCCGGCGAAATGAGCGACGTTTCGGAGGTCTTGTCGCGAACTGCAGCCAGGTGTTCACCCACCTTGTTCAAGGAAGCGGCCCAGTAGCGGCGTACATTGACCTGACCGCCCGAGCGTTTTTCAAGCTCGGTCAGGAACCAGTTGTCGAGTTGCGACGGCCCGGCGGTTTCGCCAATGTAGGTGTCGAACTTGAAGTTGATTTTCTTCTGGGCGAAGGCGCTCAGCGGAAAACCGCTCAGCATGCCCGCACCGGTGAGGGCCCCAGCGGCCTTCAGAAAATGACGTCGTTGCATGTATTCCTCCTCTATTGGAATTATGTTCTGAAAAAACGTGGACCAGACGCGCACTATGGCTTGCCTGCAGCGGCCCTGACCTCTTCGCGGAGATCAATCTTGGGAATCTTGCCGTAACTGTTCTTGGGCATCTCCGCCCGAAACAGATACCGCTTGGGTTTCTTGAAAGAGGCGATTTCCGCCTTGCACCATTCGTCGAGCTCGGCAGTGTCGATCGGCTGACCGTCGCGGCTCACAATCACCGCAACCACCTCTTCGCCCCACTCTTCGTGGGGAGCCCCGACCACCGCGACCTCGAACACCTTGGGGTGACGAGCCAGCACCTCTTCGACCTCACGGGGGTAAATGTTGGTGCCGCCCGAGATGATCACGTCTTTCGAACGGTCGGTGAGCGTGAGGAAGCCGTCGGCGCTCAGGTAGCCGATGTCGCCCGTACGCAGCCAGCCATTCACCACGGTCTCGGCCGTGGCCTTCGGGTTACGCCAGTAACCCTGCGTGACCACGGGCCCGCGCACCACGACCTCGCCGCATTCACCGGCCGGCACGTCGTTCATGTTCTCGTCGACCACCCGCAGTTCGATGCACGACTGCGCATAGCCGACCGAGCCCAGGCGTTCCTGCTATTCGGGGTGGTCGCGGTCGGTGATGATGTGACGCGGCAGCGCGGTAATGGTCATGGGGCTTTCGCCCTGGCCGTAGATCTGGATAAAGCGCGGGCCGAGCACGTCGAGCGCTTCGACGAGGTCGGCAGTATACATAGGCCCGCCGCCATAGATGATCGAACGGATGCCTTCGCCGGACTCGCCCGCCTTGCGGGCCTCGACCACCATCCGCTTGATCATGGTGGGTGCTGCGAACATGACGACGTTGTCGAGCTGCTTGGCGAGCTGCAGGATCTCGCCGCCATCGAAGCCGCGGGATTCGGGCACGACGTGACGGCCGCCCAGGCGCACGAACACCATGTTGTACAGACCTGCGCCATGCGACATGGGCGCGGCATACAGACTGGCGTCGGCCGAAGAGGCTGTGTCCACATCCATGGTGTAGCACAACGACATCTGCATCAGATTCTCGTGTGTGAGCATCACGCCCTTGGGCCTGCCCGTCGTGCCGGAGGTATAGAACAGCCAGGCGAGCTGATCCGGCTCCAGTGCCAGCGGCGGCTGCACTTCGAAGTTGCCAAGGTCGCCCAGCTGTGCAATCTCGGCTTCCACACTGAGCTCTTTACAGCCCTGCGCAAGCTCACCCTGCGCGAACTGACTGCCCGCGTCGGTGAACACGAGGGTCGCCTCGGCATTGCCTGCGATCCATGCTGCTTCACGCGCATGCAGCTTGTAATTCACGGGTACCGGCACCGCGCCGATCCACCAGCTGGCGTATAGCAACACAAGGTACTCGACCCGGTTCGGCATGAAGAATGCAATGCGGTCGCCTGCCTGCACGCCATGGTGGTCGCGCAGGCGCGCACCCAATGCGGCAGCCTGGCGGGCAAACTGCCGGTAGTCCGCCTGCAGCTTCGTACCAGTGAACAGTGCGGGGGCGTCAGGGCTGATCAACGCCCTGGAGTAAAGCCATGAAGCCAGATTCATACTACGCCCGCTTTGCTTCCAGAATCGAGGCGTAGCTGGCCACGGCGGCCCCGCCCATGTTGAACACCAGGCCCATGTTGGCGCCTTCGACCTGCATGTCGCCGGCCTGCCCCGTCAGTTGACGGAACGACATGGCGTGCATGGAGACACCGGTGGCACCGACGGGGTGACCCTTGGCCTTGAGACCGCCCGACAGGTTCACGGGCAGTGCGCCGCCACGCAGGACGGTGCCGTCTTCGAGCACACGATGACCCTGACCCTTGGGGGCCAGACCCATGGCTTCATAGATGAGCAGTTCCGCAATGGTGAAGCAGTCGTGAACCTCGGCGAAATTGATGTCGCCAAGCGATACACCGGCACGATTCATGGCTTCGCCAATGGCCTTCTCGGGGCCCTCGAATGCCAGGAAGTCGCGTGTGCTCAGAGGCAGGAAGTCGCTGACATGCGCCTTGCCGCGAATCGCGACTTCACGCTTGAACTGCTTTGCACGCTCGGGCGAGGCCAGCACGATGGCGGCGGCGCCGTCGGTGATCAGCGAGCAGTCGGTCAGGCGCAGCGGCCCGGCGATGAGCGGGTTCTTGTCGGAAACCGTATTGCAGGCCTCGAAGCTCATTTCGCGCTGCATTTGCGCCAAGGGGTTGCGCAGCGCGTTCTGATGGTTCTTGGAAGCAATGCGTGCCATGGCTTCGAGCGGGCTCTGGTAGCGCTCGGTGTATTGCGTGGCCGCAATGCCGAACAATGCCGGAAAGCTCAGACCGGCTTCTTCAGGGTCATTCTGGTAGCCGGCACCGGCCAGTGCAGCGGTGACCTCGGGCGTGGTGCGCGACGTCATTTTCTCTGCACCCACGACCAGCACGAG
>JAEZGR010000305.1 GCA_023437255.1 Pseudomonadota bacterium
ATGTTCAGCAGCTCGCGACGGAAATCCTCGAAGCTGCGATCCGACTTGTGCGACATGGTGATTTCCACAAACACCAATAGCCCGGCGCCGAGCGCCGCCGGCGACACCCGGGCGTGATAACCGGTAATGACACCCTCGCGCTCCAGGCGACGCACGCGCTCGATACAGGGTGTCACGGTGAGCCCCACCTTGTCGGCCAGCTCGGTCATTGAAATGCGACCGTCGCGCTGCAAGAGCTCAAGAATATGACGGTCCACGCGGTCGAGTGTGAGTTCTCCGTCCCTGCCTGTTCTCATGTCTGCTCCGCGGGCAAAACACCGGTTTCGCCCCGCACAATATTAAATTCTGAATTGCCCCTGCCTGACCCGCTGAAACAGCAATTTTTACTGGTTTAAGGCTAAAAACACGAAAATTCGCTATGTACTTTTCCTTAAGATAACAGAATCTTAGGAGACTACGCCATGAAGATCGCTGTACTGGGTGCCGGTGTGGTTGGCACCGCCACCGCCTACTACCTCGCACGCGCCGGCCATGAGGTCGATGTCTACGATCGTCAGAGCGGGCCCGCGCTGGAAACCAGTTTTGCCAACGCCGGTCAGATCTCCTTCGGCTACTCTTCACCGTGGGCCGCTCCGGGCGTGCCCCTGAAGGCAATCAAGTGGATGTTCGCCGAGCACCCGCCCCTCACCATCCGCCCCGACGGCACCCTCACGCAACTGCGCTGGATGCTGCAGATGTGGCGCAACTGCACGGCAAACCGCTACGCCGTCAACAAAGAGCGTCTGCTGCGCATCTCGAACTACAGCCGCCTGTGCCTCGAGCAGCTGCGCGAAGAAACCGGCATTCAGTACGAAGGGCGCCGCAAAGGCACGCTGCAACTGTTCCGCACCCAGCAGCAGCTCGACGCCGCTGCGCGCGACATGCAGGCGCTCAGTGAGGCCGGCGTCGCATACGAAATGCTGTCGTCCGCCGAACTCGTCAACGTTGAACCTGGCCTGGCGGAGAGCGCCCACAAGTTTGTCGGTGGCCTGCGCACGCCCGACGACGAAACCGGTGACTGCCATCTGTTCACCACACGGCTGGCCGACATCGCGCGCGGCATGGGCGTGCGCTTCCATTACGACACGCCTCTCGATGCATTGCTCACCGAAGGCGGCGCCGTGAGCGCGGTGCAATCGGGCAGCCGACGCCTTGAAGCCGACGCCTACGTCATGGCGCTGGGCTCATGGTCGAGCCGTTTCCTGAAGGGCATTCTGCGCATCCCCGTCTATCCGCTCAAAGGCTATTCGATCACCGCACCGATTGCCGACGCGAGCCGCGCGCCCACCTCCACCCTGCTCGACGAAACCTACAAGATCGCCGTCACCCGCTTCGATGACCGCATCCGCGTTGGCGGCATGGCCGAAATCGTTGGCTACGACACCCGCCTGAATCCGCATCGCCAGGCCACCCTCGAAATGGTGGTCGACGACATCTTCCCGGGTGCCCGACAGCCGGGCGACGTGTCGTTCTGGACAGGTCTGCGCCCCAAGACGCCCGACAGCACGCCCATCATTGGTGCCACGCCTGTCAAGAAGCTCTACCTGAACACCGGGCATGGCACCCTGGGCTGGACCATGTCCTGCGGGAGCGGTCGCCTGCTGGCCGACATCATCTCGGGTCGCGCGCCCGAGATCCGCAGCAACGATCTCTCGGTTCACCGCTACTACGGGCCGGTATCGGCAAACGCTGTGTCCGGGGAAACGGCAACTGCCTGAGATTTCCCACGGCAGAACCACCAGGGCTATACTGAGCGCTCACGCAGGGGTACTCGCCGGTTAACGGCGGGTTGAGAGACACCCTTCGTACCAGTACGGATAATGCCGATGCTGGGAGCGCACCCCGTCGCGGAGCGTCGTCCTCGTTTCGCGACGGCGTCTTCTGTGCCGGGCTCAATCCCGATCGGCTCCATGTTCAAAATCTATGGAGCTTCCATGAAGATCAAGCCCTTCAAGGCCGAGACCGCAACCGTCGACCAGGCCGCCACGACCCCCCTTCCCCAGTCCCGCAAGGTGTATGTCACCGGCAGTCGCCCCGATATCCGCGTGCCGTTTCGCGAAATCGAGCAGGACGACACGCCCACCGCTTTCGGCGGTGAACGCAACCCTCCGCTGACCGTCTACGACACCAGTGGCCCCTACTCCGACCCCGAAGCCCGAATCGATATCCGTAAAGGGCTGCCTGCCCTGCGGCGCGCCTGGATCGAAGAACGTGGCGACACCGAGGAGTTGCCCGACCTGAGCAGCGCCTACGGTCGCGAACGCCTGGCAGACCCCTCGCTCGCCGCAATGCGGTTCGAGCTGTCGCGCAAGCCGCGGCGGGCACGGCCGGGGGCTAATGTCACGCAGATGCATTACGCCCGACGCGGCATCGTCACGCCCGAAATGGAGTTCGTTGCGATTCGCGAGAATCTGCGCCGCGACGAATATATCGAAACGCTGCGTGCCAGCGGCCCCGACGGCGAACGGCTGGCGAAGCGGTTGACCCGCCAGCACCCCGGCCGGTCGTTCGGCGCCGCGATTCCCGAACGCATCACGCCCGAGTTCGTACGCGATGAAATTGCACTCGGCCGCGCGATTCTGCCGGCCAATATCAATCATCCGGAAAGCGAGCCCATGATCATCGGCCGCAACTTCCTGGTGAAGATCAATGCCAACATCGGCAACTCTGCGCTGGGCTCGAGCATTTCCGAAGAGGTCGAGAAAATGACCTGGGCGATCCGCTGGGGCGGCGACACGGTCATGGACCTTTCCACCGGCAAGAACATTCACGAGACCCGCGAATGGATTCTGCGCAACTCGCCCGTGCCGATCGGCACGGTGCCCATCTATCAAGCAATCGTGAAAGTCGACGGCAAGGCCGAAGAACTCACCTGGGAGATTTTCCGCGACACCCTGATCGAACAGGCCGAGCAGGGGGTCGACTACTTCACGATCCACGCCGGTGTGCGACTGCCCTTCATTCCCCTGACCGCCGACCGCATGACCGGCATCGTGTCGCGTGGCGGCTCGATCATGGCGAAATGGTGCCTGGCACATCACCGCGAGAGCTTCATCTACGAGCATTTCGAAGACATCTGCGAAATCATGAAGGCGTATGACGTCGCCTTCTCGCTGGGCGACGGCCTGCGGCCCGGCTCCACCTACGATGCCAACGACGAGGCGCAATTCGCCGAATTGAAGACCTTGGGTGAGCTCACCCAGGTCGCATGGCGTCACGATGTGCAGGTCATGGTCGAGGGCCCCGGCCACGTGCCCATGCAGATGATCAAAGAGAACATGGATCTGCAGCTCGAGCATTGCAAGGAAGCGCCGTTCTACACGCTTGGGCCGCTGACCACTGACATTGCTCCCGGTTACGATCACATCACCTCGGGTATCGGTGCCGCACTGATCGGCTGGTACGGCACGGCCATGCTCTGTTATGTCACGCCCAAGGAACACCTGGGCCTGCCCAACAAGAAAGACGTGAAGGACGGCATCATCACTTACAAGATCGCCGCCCATGCCGCCGATCTGGCCAAGGGGCACCCGGGCGCTGCGATCCGCGACAACGCACTGTCCAAGGCGCGTTTCGAGTTCCGCTGGGACGACCAGTTCAATCTGGGTCTGGATCCCGACACGGCGCGCGAGTTCCACGACGAGACCCTGCCCAAGCAGTCAATGAAGCTGGCACACTTCTGCTCGATGTGCGGGCCGCACTTCTGCAGCATGAAAATCACCCAGGACGTTCGCGAATACGCGGCCAGTCAGGGGCTCGATACCGCCAGCGCCCTGGAACGCGGCATGCAGGAGAAGGCAGCCGAGTTCGTGGAAAGCGGCGCACGCCTGTACCACGAGACGTGATCGCAGCTTCGCGGGCTATGCTCCCGTGAACGCCCGCCTTTCCAAAAAAATCGGCCCGGTCATTGCGTACCGGGCCGAATTTCTTTCACGCCTTGCAACCGGGCTACTGCTGCACCGCGTACAGATACAGTTCCACGCGACGGTTCATTGCCCGCCCTTGCGCTGTGGAGTTGTCGGCCACGGGGTTGTTCGGACCGCGCCCTTCCGACATCAGCCGGTCGTAGCCCACGCCACGGCTGGCAATGTACTGCGTGACGGCGTTGGCACGATTGACCGAAAGCGTCTGGTTGACCTGCATGGTTCCGGTACTGTCGGTATGACCGATCGCCTTGGCGCGCAGTTCGGGGCGCTGCACGAGTGCGCGCGCCACGCTGTCGAGCACCGGCAGCAATTCCGGCTTCAGGTCATATTTGCCGGTATCGAACGACACATTGCTCGGAATATTGACCCGTAGGGTGCCATCGGGCATTTCAGTAACGTCCACCCCGAGGCTGGTCGCACCCGACTGCTCGACGTCGTTCTTCACGCCCGACCAGTTGTAGCCCACGATGCCACCGGCCACCGCGCCGACACCCGCGCCGATCGCCGCCGCACGGCTGCTGTCTCCGATCAGCGCACCCAGGCCGGCCCCGAGCGCAGCACCTGCACCCGCCCCTACAGCAGTCCGACCACCCTGCCCCATTTCCCCTGTACCGGCGCAGCCGACCGCGAGGCTCAGTGCGCCGACGCAGCTCAACAGCTTCGCTGTACGCGTCATGTTCTTCATGATTTTCTCCTGTCTGTCAGCAGACGCTTCTCTGCCACAGGAGATGCTAGCAGAGCCCGCGGCCCTCATTGTTACAATTGGTTCGCCTGCTCAGGAGCTCAATGCAGGATCTGCTGCAGGAAGAGCTGGGTGCGTTCGTGACGTGGATTGTCGAAGAACACGTCAGGCGTGTTTTCTTCGATGATTTCGCCCTGATCCATGAAGATCACCCGGTCGGCCACCTTG
>JAEZGR010000354.1 GCA_023437255.1 Pseudomonadota bacterium
ATGTACTACGACGCCGACTATATTCGGGCGCTCGAGTACGGCATGCCTCCCACGGGCGGCTGCGGCATCGGAATCGACCGGCTGGTCATGCTGCTGACCGACAGCCCCAGCATCCGAGACGTGATTCTCTTCCCGCATCTGCGTCGCGAGGACTGATCACCGGGCACGGAACACGAAAAGACCCCGCCTTTTTGAAGGGCGGGGTCTTTGCTTTTGAGGGTCGCCGGCGGATGGCTTGCCGCCCGGAAGGCGGCTTGAGGCAGCCGGCTAGACGGTAAAGGATTCGCCGCAGCCGCAGCTGGCCTTTTCGTTGGGGTTCACGAATTTGAAGCCCTCGTTCAAGCCTTCGCGCACGTAATCAACCTGAGTGCCGTCGATATACTGCATGCTGTCTGGGTCGACGAAGACCTTGACGCCATGCGCCTCGAAGAGCAGGTCTTCGCTGCGCGGTTCATCGACATATTCCATTTTGTAGGCCAGGCCAGAACAGCCGGTGGTCGTGATGGCCAGCCGCAGGCCAATGCCCGACCCCCGCTTCTGAAGATGGCGGGAAATGTGAGCGGCAGCCCGCTCGCTGATGGTGATGCCTTGCGTTCGCGTACGTTCGATGGTGGTGATGTTCATGCATTTACCCCCTGCTTGTCTTTGTAGTTCCGTATGGCCGCGTGCAGCGCGTCTTCGGCCAGCATGGCGCAATGCAGCTGGACCGGCGCAAGCTCGAGCGCGGCGGCGATGGGCTGGTGACTGAGCCCGGCGGCGGCTTCGAGATTCAGGCCCTGGATCGTCGCGGCCAGCCAGGAGCCGGCAGCGATCAGGGCCGGTGGGCCATAGGCCTTGAAACATGCCGCCTTGATCTGCCCCGCCGCATCGGCCTGAATCTGCAGGCGCAGCACGCCACCCGTTTCCTGTGTACCGGCACTGCCCGTGCCCACGTCCGCCGCCTCGGGATCGAGCCGCCCCACGTGGCGCGGCTGTTCGAAATGTTCGCGTAATGTCTTACTGTACACCAAGCGCATCGCGTGCTTCCCGGGTTTCGTTTTCCCACAGGGGCGAGAGGTCGCGCAGGCGTTCGACCACCCTGCACACCTCGCGCACTGCCGTGTCGACGTCTGCCTCGGTCGTCATGCGCCCGAGGCTGAATCGGATCGAACTTTGTGCCAGGGCATCGCTGCGCCCCAATGCGCGAAGCACATACGATGGCTCCTGACTGGCAGAAGTGCAGGCCGAGCCGCTGGACACGGCAACGGCGCTCAAGCCGGCCAGCAGCGCCTCGCCGTCGACATGGCCGAAGCTGACATTCAGGTTATGCGCCACCCGCTGCTGCGGGTCGCCGTTGACCCAGACATGGCCGAGCGGCGCAATGCCCGCCCAGAGCCGGTCGCGCAGCGCCTGGATGCGGGAAATTTCCTGCGGCATTTCGAGGCGCGCCAATCGCGCCGCCTCGCCCATGCCCACGATCTGGTGCGTGGGCAGCGTGCCCGAACGGTGGCCCTTTTCGTGACCGCCGCCGTGCATCTGCGCCACCAGCCGAACCCGCGGCTTGCGCCGCACGTACAGCGCGCCGACCCCCTTGGGGCCATACATCTTGTGCGCCGACATGGACATGAGGTCGACCGGCCACGCCCCCATGTCGAGCGGGATCTTGCCCGTGGCCTGCGCAGCGTCGACATGAAACACGACGCCGTGCTGGCGGCAGAGCGCACCCAGGGCCGGAATGTCTTGAATGACACCGATCTCGTTGTTCACCGCCATGACGGAGGCGAGTATGGTGTCGGGCCTGAGCGCCGCCGCAAAGGCATCGGGGTCGATCAGACCGCTGGCAGGCACCGCCAGCCGGGTCACTTCGAAACCCTGGCGTTCGAGCTCGCTGCACGTGTCGAGTACCGCCTTGTGTTCGGTGCAGACCGTGACAATATGCCGACCGCGTTGCGCCAGCTGCTGGGCGGCGCCCTTCAGGGCCAGATTATTGGATTCGGTGGCGCCCGAGGTCCAGACGATTTCGCGCGGATCGGCACCGATCAGCAGGGCGAGCTGCTCACGAGACTGTTCGACCGCGTCTTCGGCTTCCCAACCATAGCAATGCGTGGTGGAAGCCGGATTACCGAAACGTTCTGACAACCAGGGCAGCATGGCGTCGAGTACGCGCGGGTCGACCGGCGTGGTGGACGCGTAATCAAGATACACAGGGCGCTGCGACATGAAAGTAAGCAGTAAGTTAAGCCGGGTGGCGGCTGAGCACCACTTCGTTGCGGGCGGCCAGTTGCGCCTGGGTGGCTTCTTCGAGCAGGCGCATGCGCTGCTGGTCGACGAGATCTTGCAACGAAACCGAATCGAGGTAATCGATCATTTTACGGTTCAGCGTTGTCCAGAGGTCGTGGGTCATGCAGGTGGCAGCGCCCGGGCGGCGACCCACCTTGCAATTGCCTTTGCCACCACAATTGGTGGCGTCCAGCGGTTCGTCGACCGCGAAGATGAAATCGGCCACCGTGATATTGCGCGCCAGCCGTGCCAGCGAATAGCCGCCACCGGGGCCGCGAACGCTGTCGACCAGTTCGTGACGGCGCAGCTTGCCGAACAAC
>JAEZGR010000356.1 GCA_023437255.1 Pseudomonadota bacterium
GCGTCGGGCTCCGGCAAGAGTACCTTGCTGCATCTGCTGGGCTTGCTCGATACCCCAAGTTCCGGTCACGTTGAGGTCGACGGCAAGCGTGTCGACGGGCTGGGCGAGCGCGATCGCAGCCGACTGCGCAACCAGCGCCTCGGCTTCGTGTATCAGTTCCATCACCTGCTGCCGGAGTTCTCGGCGGTCGATAACGTGGCCATGCCCTTGATCGTAAGGCGCGAGAAGCGTACGGTAGCGCGTGAACATGCGCGAGAGATGCTGGCTCAGGTGGGTCTGGATCACCGTATGGAGCATCACCCCGGCCAGCTTTCCGGTGGCGAGCGCCAGCGGGTCGCCCTGGCGCGTGCCCTGGTCACCCGGCCGGGCTGCGTGCTGGCCGACGAGCCTACCGGCAATCTCGACCGCTATACGGCAGAAAGCATGTTCGAACTGCTGCTCAAGGTGAACGAGCAGCTGGGTACGGCCCTGGCCATCGTCACCCACGATCCGGCCCTTGCGGCGCTCGCACACCGGCGCCTGTATATCGAGAAGGGCCAGCTGGCCGATACCGAGGCCGACACAGCAGTCACCAGCGCGGCGGCAAGCCGCTCCTGAACGCGCCGCATGCTGAAGCGGCCGAATGCGGGCCGGCCTGCGGCGGCTCGCACCTGTACGCGCGACCGGCGCCTTTGCGGTTGCGGGCAGCCCTGCAAGGAGACGACATGTTGATCGACACCCATTGCCATCTCGATGCCGCGGAGTTTCAGGCCGACCGGGATGTCGTCATCAAGCGGGCGGGTTGCGAGGGGGTCTCCGCGATCGTCATTCCCGCCGTTGATCGGGGCAATTGCGACACGGTGCAGAAGCTGGCGTGGCGCTTTGCCGGCGGATACTACGCCCTGGGCATACACCCCATTGCGGTACCCGACGCTCAGGAAGAAGACCTTGACTGGCTGGAAGAACGGCTCGAGGCGGCATTGGAAGACGACCGCTTCGTAGGGGTTGGCGAAATCGGCCTGGATTTTTTCGTACCCGCCTTGCGTGAACCCGCGATGCGCGACAAGCAGCTTCGCTTCTATGAAGCACAGCTGAAGATGGCCGAGCGGCTGCAGCTGCCGGTTATCGTGCATGTGCGCCGCTCACAGGACGAGGTGCTGAAGTATCTGCGACGGCATCCCGATGTTCATGGCATTGCGCATGCGTTCAATGGCAGCTTTCAGCAGGCCGAGCAGTTCTTCGGTCAGGGGTTCGTTCTGGGGTTCGGGGGGGCGATGACCTATGAGCGCGCCCTGCAGATCCGGCGTCTGGCGAGCCGCCTGCCGCTCGAGGCGATTGTGCTGGAAACCGATGCGCCGGACATACCGCCCGCCTGGCTGGGCCAGCCGGGCAAGCCAACGCCCCGCAATGATCCGGGTCAGGTGGCACGCATCGGGCGTGAGCTGGCCAGGTTGCGGGGCGTCTCGTACGAAGTGGTGGTCGAGGCGACCGGCAGAAACGCGCAGCGGGCGCTGCCGAGACTGTCGGTCAGGCGATGATCAGTTGATCTTGAAGCCGGTCTTTTGCACCACACCCGACCAGGTCTTCTGCTCGGACTCCAGCAGATCGGCCAGTTCCTTGCGGCTCGAGCCCACGATCACGAAGCCGGCGTTTTCGAGGGTGGTGCGCACCGACTCGGCGTTCAGGGCATCAACGATGCCCTTGTGAAGCGAGTCGAGCACGGGGTCGGGCGTGCCGGCCGGTGCGAAGAACGCGAACCATGCGCCGAAGTTCACCTGCTCCAGGCCTTCTTCACGGAAGGTCGGAATATCCTTGAGCATCTTGCTGCGCTCCGCGCCGGTGATCGCAATGCCCTTCATCTTGCCGCCAGGGATCTGGGTGTTGGCCATGGCAGTGGTGATGAATGCGCCCTGAACCTGACCGCTGATGATTGCCGTGACCGCATCACCCGTGGAGCGGTAGTGAATCGGCTCAATCTGGAAGCCACCGGCTTCGGCCAGCAGCTCGGCACCGAAGTGGCCGGGTTTGCCCGCGCCGAAGGTGGCGAAGTTGAAGATGTTGTTGTCGGCCTTGGCGTCCTTAATGAAGCTCTTCAGGTCAGCGTACTTCGAGTCGGGCGGTGTCACCAGTACGAAGTCGGCACGGACAGCCTCGGTAATGGGAGCGAAGTCGCGCAATGGCTTGTACGAAAGCTCAGAGGTGGTTTCGGGCGAAATGCTGATCGAGCCGACCTCGCCGAGCAGAATGTTGTAGCCGTTGGGGGTGGCGTTGGCGACCGATTGCGCGGCGATCTGACCCCCCGCGCCGGCCTTGTTCTCGACGACCACCGGCTGGCCCAGCTCCTTGGAAAGCTGTTCGCCCACAGTGCGGGCAACGATGTCGGGGCCGGTGCCCGCAGGGAAGCCCACGGTGAGCCGGATGGGCTGCTCGGGCCAGGCGGCGGCCGCGCTGCTCGATGCGGCCAGAAGGAATGCGGCGGCGATCAGCTTGCCGGTGGTGATCGGTTTCATGTGCGTCTCCAGAGGGGCGTTATTGTGGTTTAGCGGATCACGTAGAAATTCAGCTCGACGCGATCAGGGTAGCGGGCGCCGGTGCCCACGAAGAGATGGGAGTTTAGCCATTCCCACCGTGCTGCAGCGGTTTCAAAACGAGGGTAGGTACGGAAATAAAGCCGGTTGGGGTCGACGGTCTCGCCGCGCGAAATGGCTGCGATGTCCTCGGCAGTGCCGGTGCGGATGCCGGTGTTCTCGACGTAGATGCGTTCGCCCTCATCCGTTTCGATGATGTAGCGCGCGTGGATGTCGGTATAGGTTGCGGAGCGGATCGATTGGAAATCCGCGCCGCCGGGCAGAATCCGCCCGTTCAGCTTGGGGCCACTGACCGTGCCGCCCAGCAGTGGAATGATCCTGCGTCGGCCGAAGGGGGTCGTGCCCACTTCCTCGGGCGCGCCGACCTGCACGGCCAGGGTCGCCAGGTGTTCAAGGACGGGGGCTGTGGGGGTGGTGTTCATGGCATTACCTCTTGGCAAGCATGCTGGGGTCGAAACCGGCGATGCGCTTGTAACGGATCGAGATCGCGTTCAGCTCGTCTTCCGGAATGACGTCGTGAATATGGTTGAAGCCCTGCGGTGCGCGTTCGTGCGCGATCTGCATGACCTGCTCGGGCCCGTTCAGACGATTGCGCAGGACAATGCCTGCTGTAGCCGGCAAGCGTTCGGCTTCGTATTCGCGCAGCGCCAGTTCCAGCGCCGTATGGCCGGCACCGGCACCCGCTTCCTGCAGGCGCTCCGCGAGGCAGCGGGCATCAAGAATCGCCTGCGCGGCGCCGTTCGAACCGATGGGGTACATGGGGTGTGCGGCGTCGCCCAACAGCGTGGCACGGCCCACGCTCCAGCGCGGCAGCGGGTCCTTGTCGACCAGCGGGAATTCATAGATAGCCTCTGCGCCCTGAATGACGGCGGGAATGTCGATCCAGTCCCAGCGCCAGTCGTCGAAATGGCGTGCGAACGTCTCGGCCGGGACCTCGCGGTTCCAGTCGGTCGTGGGCAGTTCGGCCTGTGGCACGCGCAGTCCGGCGATCCAATTGATGAGTGAGCGACCCTGACGACGCAACGGCTCCGAAATGGGGTAGCACACGAACTTCTGATCTTGATGCCCCGCCATGAACATGGTCCGGCCATCTAGGTACGGTTCCCCTTCCGTGACTGCGCGCCAGAGCATGCGGCCGGAGTAGCGCAGCTGGTCTGCCTCGCCGTGGAAGTGGCGGCGCACGGCGGAGTGAATGCCGTCTGCGGCGATGAGCAGGTCGGCGCGCCGGCTCATGCGTTCGCCGCTGCGCCGATCAATGAAGAAGGCGGTGATGCCCTGTTCGTCCTGATCGAGTGAATCGAAGGTCATGCCAGTATGCAGACAGCCGGCTCCCAGGCGTTCGGCGACCGCTTCGGCCAGCTTCATTTGCAACACGCCACGATGAATAGACAGCTGGGGAACGGGGTAACCGGCGGCAAGGCCACGCGGTTCCTGCCAGATCTTCTGGCCGTGCATGTTGTAATAATGTAGAGCTGATGTCTCTACACCTTCTTCTGCCAGAGCGGGCAGAACACCCAGTTTTTCGAGTTCGACCGCCGCGTGCGGCAGCAGGTTGATGCCCACGCCCAGGGGCCGAAGTTCGCGTGCGCTTTCATAGAGCTCGCAGTGGATACCGCGCTGCTGGAGCATCAATGCAAGGCTCAGGCCACCGATGCCTGCGCCGACGATCAGGACATTCACAATCGTTCTCCCGTTCAATTGTTATGTATCATAACAATCTGCTCCTTATCTGGAATGTTGAAACCTATAAGGATTTTCCCCATCTCCGCCGGAGTCGATCGTGTCACGCAAACCCAATTCACGCCCCAATGTCCGACGCCCTCAGCAACGGGGCGAAGCGGCCACCGACCTGGTCTCGGGCGTGGATTATGGCCCGTTGATGAACCTGGTCGGTTACGCCTTGCGGCGCGCCCAGATCCGGATCTACCAGGATTTTCTCGACACGATGGAGCCGTGGTCGATCACGCCGCCACGCTACTCGGCCATGGTGCTGATACGGCAGAACGCCGACATGAAGCTCACCGAGCTGGCCCGCGCGATGGGCATCGCACGCTCTGGCGCGGTAGAAGTCGTGAACTCGCTTGAGAAACTCGGCTATGTGAAGCGCTGCGATTCGCAGACCGACCGGCGCGCCTTTGCGCTCGCGCTGACGGAAGAGGGCGAAAAAGCGCTGACGACGGTCACGGCGCTGATTCTGGAGCACGACGCGCGGATCAGTGCACGCTTGAGTGAGGAAGAGCAGGTGCAGTTGCGGGCCCTGCTCGACAAGCTGGGGTAAGGGAGAAGGCGCTTACTGCCGGTTGGGGCACAGTTCCGCGGAATCCCAGGTCACGTTGAACGAAATGCTGCCTTCCCCGGCCACGATGAGGCCGGCAGATGCGCCGACGCTGATCACCAGCGCTCTGGTGCCGGTGCTTACCTAGGTGTTATTCGGTGCGGTGATCAGATGACAGGTGATGCTTCCATCTGCGCCGATGGTTGCGTGTAGCGTGCCCTCGGCCTTGATCTGCGCAAAGCAGACGGCTGGCAGGGCGGCAATCACAAGAAGAAGGAGGATCCGCATGTCGCTCTCCGGGGGTGGACGAAATTACTCTAGGGTCCGGTGTACTCCGCCAGACGCTTTCCGGGGCATAAGGCTCAATCAGATTGGCCCGCGCCGTTATTGGTAGATCACGCGTATAGATTTGAAGCGTAGCCGCCTGAACCCGAGTGTCGGTGGCGCATACCAGGCATTTCCTCCTTGGCGAGGCGAATTAATTGCCGCTCATTCCCACGAGGGGAGCCACCTCTTCGCCTGTAGTTGTACGACTTGGATGGAAATTGGCTTATATTCCAGACATATATCGAGAATCTTTGCCAAATTTATACCCATGTCAGTCACTCCTCCCGAGCGCACAGCGGACCTCCGCTCCGACCGTCTAAGTTCACTAATCGACTACTGCCATCAGTCGGCTCGGTTGAGAGGTAAACCTGTCAGGACAATTGC
>JAEZGR010000371.1 GCA_023437255.1 Pseudomonadota bacterium
CCTTGAAACTTGATCTTGCGTAACAAAAAGGGCAAAATCCAGACTGTATAAATACACAGTCTCACCATGGCCATCAAGCTCACCGCCCGCCAGCAGCAAATCCTCGATCTCATCCGGGCTGAAATCCAGCGCACCGGCTTTCCTCCCACCCGGGCCGAAATCGCGCAGGCGCTGGGCTTTCGCTCGCCAAACGCCGCCGAAGAACACCTGCGCGCGTTGGCGCGCAAGGGGGCCATCACACTCACTGCCGGTGCATCCCGTGGCATTCGTCTAGCAGAAACCGAGCCCGCCGCTTCCGGCAAGGGGCTCATCGCAGCATCGGCCGAAGCGCTTTCGCTCATGCTGCCTATCGTCGGGCGTGTCGCCGCAGGTAGCCCAATACTGGCGGCCGAACACATCGAACGCGAGATCGGCGTCGAGCCCTCACTGTTCAATCCCACCCCCGATTACCTGCTACGCGTGCGGGGCCTGAGCATGCGCGATGCCGGCATACTCGAAGGCGATCTTCTGGCCGTGCGCAAGACCCCCGAAGCCCGTCCCGGCCAGATCGTGGTGGCACGCATCGGCGACGAGGTCACCGTAAAGCGGCTGCAACGCCAGGGCAAGCTGCTGCAGCTTTTGCCCGAAAACCCCGATTTCGCGCCCATCACCGTACGCCCTGGCGACGACTTCGCTATTGAAGGCATTGCCGTCGGCCTCATTCGGTCCACCCCTCTGCATTAGCGCTGCATGCAGCAACACCGGCGCATCCGGCGCGTCTGGTCCGAGTACATCTGCATCTGCCGGCCCCACAATGCACAAAGCCCCGCTGCCGTGTTTCCACCGCAGCGGGGCTTTGCCATTCAGGCCGCTTAATGCTTGACGATATCGCTACCGGTATCGTCGACCTTCTTTGAGGCGGCCAGCGATTCAGCCGCAAGCTTTGCCACTTCTTCGTCAGATAGTGGTGTGGGCATGTGCTGCAACGCCACCTCGAGCACCCGATCGATCCAGCGCACCGGAATGATTTCCAGGTGATTCTTCACGTTATCGGGGATCTCGGCGAGGTCCTTCACGTTCTCTTCAGGGATCAGCACGACCTTGATGCCGCCGCGGTGAGCCGCCAGAAGCTTTTCCTTCAGGCCGCCAATCGCCAGCACTTCGCCACGCAGCGTGATTTCGCCGGTCATGGCCACATCGGCGCGCACCGGGATGCCGGTCAGTGCCGACACCATGGCGGTGGTGATGGCAATACCCGCCGAAGGACCGTCCTTCGGTGTGGCACCTTCGGGGAAGTGAACGTGCAGGTCGCGCTTCTCGAAAGCCGTGTTGGCAATGCCCCATTTCTGGGCACGCGCCCGGACCACCGTACGCGCGGCCTCGACCGACTCCTTCATGACGTCGCCGATCGAACCCGTGCGCAGCACCACGCCCTTGCCGGGCATGTCTGCCACTTCGATGGTGAGCAGGTCACCGCCGACTTCGGTCCAGGCAAGGCCGGTGACCTGGCCCACCTTATTCTCGGTTTCGGCCATGCCGAAGGTGTAACGGCGCACGCCGAGGAACTCCGAGAGATTCTCGGTAGTGACATGCACGGCCTCTGCAGCCTGGGCTTCCTCCTTCTTGCCGGCGCCCTCGTCCTTGGCGGAAGAGGCCTGCAGGAGTAGGCGCTTGACCACCTTGCGGCAGATCTTGCTGATCTCGCGTTCGAGCGCACGCACCCCCGCTTCGCGGGTGTAGTAACGCACGATGTCGCGCACCGCCGCTTCGTCGACCACCAGTTCGCCGTCCTTCACGCCGTTGTTCTTCATGAGCTTGGGCAGCAGGTGATCGAAGGCGATATGCACCTTCTCGTCTTCCGTGTAACCGGAAAGGCGGATCACTTCCATACGGTCGAGCAACGCAGGCGGTATGTTCAGCGTATTGCTCGTGGCAACGAACATGACGTCTGACAGGTCGAAGTCGACCTCGACATAGTGGTCCTGGAACGTATGGTTCTGTTCCGGATCAAGCACTTCGAGCAGCGCCGAAGAAGGATCGCCACGGAAGTCGGCGCCCATCTTGTCGATCTCGTCGAGCAGGAACAGCGGGTTGCGCACAGCCACCTTGGACATGTTCTGCAGAATCTTGCCCGGCATGGAGCCGATATACGTGCGACGGTGACCGCGGATCTCGGCTTCATCGCGCACGCCACCCAGGGCCATGCGAACGAACTTGCGGTTGGTGGCACGCGCTATGGACTGTCCCAGCGAGGTCTTGCCCACTCCGGGAGGCCCAACCAGGCACAGGATCGGCGCCTTGAGCTTGTCGACACGCTGCTGAACCGCCAGGTACTCGACGATGCGCTCTTTGACCTTCTCGAGACCATAGTGATCGGCGTCGAGCACCTCTTGCGCATTGGCGATAGAGTTGTTGACGCGGCTCTTCTTGCGCCACGGCAGCCCGATGAGCGTATCGATGTAGTTGCGCACCACGGTGGCTTCGGCCGACATGGGCGACATGAGCTTGAGCTTCTTGAGCTCGGCTTCGGCTTTCTTGCGCGCTTCCTTGGGCATGTGAGCCGAGGCGATCTTCTTCTCAAGCTCTTCGATGTCGGCGCCCTCTTCGCCCTCGCCAAGTTCCTTCTGGATCGCCTTGACCTGCTCGTTCAGATAGTAGTCGCGCTGACTCTTTTCCATCTGCTTCTTCACGCGGCCGCGAATGCGCTTCTCGACCTGAAGAATGTCGATCTCTTCCTCGAGCTGGCTCAGCAGGCCCTCGAGGCGGTCGGCCGTGCCGGCCACTTCGAGCATGCGCTGCTTCTGGTCGAGCTTGAGGGGCAGATGCGCCGAGATGGTGTCTGCCAGGCGACCCGGATCATCGATACCGGTGAGCGAAGTGAGTATCTCTTGCGGAATCTTTTTGTTGAGTTTGACGTACTGCTCGAACTGGGCCATGACGGCGCGGCGCAGCGCTTCGACTTCGGCGCTGTCGCCGGTTTCGGGCGCCAGCGGCACGACGCGGGCAGAGAAATGAGTTTCGGCATCGGTCACGGTGTCGATGCGCGCGCGCTGCAGGCCTTCGACCAACACCTTGACGGTGCCGTCGGGCAACTTCAGCATCTGCAATACGCTCGCCACGCAACCGATGTCGTAAAGGTCTTCGGGGCTGGGATCATCCTTGCCCGCAGATTTCTGCGCGACCAGCATGATGTGATTGCCAGCTTCCATGGCCAGCTCCAACGCCTTGATGGAGCGAGGGCGGCCGACAAACAGGGGAATCACCATGTGCGGAAATACCACCACGTCGCGCAGAGGCAGCAGGGGCAGATCCGTGGGTTCCGAAGTAAGAATCTGGCTCGCAGACATAGTCACTTTCCTTAAAATTTCGGCTATAGATGCGAAAGGGAAGCCTGGGCCTCCCTTTTCAGCGATTTCCTGTCAGTACAGATGGCGACGAAGACAGGTATTTCAAGCGAATCAGCCGAAAATGATTCTTTCGCCCTTTGTCGGCCGTGGCGTTACGGAGATCAGGCGGCCCCCTTCAGCTTGCGGGAAGGTTCGCCCGCTTCGGTGGCCTGCGCGTCGTCGGCTTCCTGACCCTCTTCATAGATGAGAATGGGCGCACCCTTGCCGGTGACTGCATTTTCGTCGAGTACGACCTGCTTCACATTCTTGAGCGACGGCAGTTCGTACATGGTGTCAAGCAAGGCCTGTTCCACGATCGACCGCAGGCCCCGAGCGCCGGTCCGGCGCTTGATGGCATGCCGGGCAATGGCGTTCAGCGCACCCGCCCTGACATCGAGTTCGACCTCTTCCATGGCGAAGAGTTTCTGGAACTGCTTGATGAGCGAGTTCTTGGGTTCGGTCAGAATGCGAACCAGCGTGTCTTCGTCAAGTTCCTGCAGGGTAGCCACCACCGGCAGACGGCCCACCAGCTCGGGAATCAGACCGAACTTGATGAGATCTTCGGGCTCGCCTTCAGTGAAGAGTTCGCCAACGCCCTTTTCAGTCTTGGCATGCACCGACGCCGAGAAGCCGATGCCGGAACGCTCGGTGCGGTCGCGGATGACTTTCTCGAGGCCGTCGAACGCACCGCCTACGATGAACAGGATGTTCGTGGTGTC
>JAEZGR010000381.1 GCA_023437255.1 Pseudomonadota bacterium
GTAAGCACGCGTGAAGACATCGGCATACAGCTCGTTCACGTACTTGGTGACGGCATACGGCGAGAGCGGCTTGCCGATGCGGTCTTCGACCTTGGGCAAACCCGGGTGATCACCGTAAGTGGAACTGGACGCGGCATACACGAACGAACGCACCTGTGCGTCGCGCGCAGCCACGAGCATGTTCAGGAAGCCACCGATGTTCACTTCATTGGTGGTGATCGGATCTTCGAGCGAACGGGGAACAGAACCGAGCGCTGCCTGGTGCAGCACATGGTCGACACCCTTGGCCGCGCTACGGCACACCTCGAGATTCCGTATGTCGCCTTCGATGAACTGGAAGCGGGTCCACGCGTCGGGGCCCACGTTGCGTTCCACCTCGTCGAGGTTGTGCTGGTGCCCCGTGGCGAAGTTGTCGAGACCGACCACGTGCTGCCCTGCCACGAGCAGCGCTTCAAGAAGATTGGAACCGATGAAGCCCGCGCACCCCGTGACGAGCCAGCGTCGTGGCTGCTCCCGCAGGGTGGTCATGGTTTCACTATAACGTTCAAGCATATACGGGACTACTCCGGTTTACAGGCGCAGATCGGCCTCGTCGGCCGTCAGCACATATTTAAGGTCGTACAGGACATGCTCCGCCTTGCCCAGCGCTCGGATGGCGGCCACCGACATGTCCTTGAACTGCTGGTGGGCAACGGCAAGTACGATGCCATCGTAAGCACCCTGTCGCGGTGCGGCGACGGGCTCGATGCCATACTCGTGCACGGCCTCGGCCGGATCCACCCACGGATCGTAAACATCGACCTCGATGTTGTACTCGCCCAGCTCGCGCACGATATCGACGATGCGCGTGTTGCGCAGATCGGGGCAGTTTTCTTTGAAGGCCAGGCCCATGACCAGCACGCGCGAGCCTTGCACCTGGATACGCCGCTTGGTCATGGCCTTGACGAGCTGCGACACGACATAGCTGCCCATGGCGTCATTCAGCCGGCGCCCGGCCAGAATGATTTCGGGGTGATAGCCAATGCTCTGCGCCTTGTGCGTGAGGTAATACGGGTCGACGCCAATGCAGTGCCCGCCGACCAGCCCGGGGCGAAACGGCAGGAAATTCCACTTGGTACCGGCCGCCTCGAGTACCGCCTGGGTGTCGATACCCAGTCTGTTGAAGATGAGTGCCAGTTCGTTGATCAGGGCGATATTGACATCGCGTTGCGTGTTTTCGATGACCTTGGCCGCCTCGGCAACCTTGATCGAGGGGGCCTTGTGGGTGCCCGCCACAATGATTTCTGCGTAGAGGCTGTCGATAAGGGTTGCCGCTTCGGGCGTGGATCCCGACGTCACCTTGCGGATATTGGCCACTCTGTGCTGCTTGTCACCCGGGTTGATGCGTTCGGGGCTGTACCCCGCGTAGAAATCCTCGTTGAAGCGCAGGCCCGACACGCTTTCGAGCACCGGCACGCAGACCTCTTCGGTCGCTCCCGGATAAACGGTGGACTCGTAAATGACAATGTCGCCGCGCTTGAGCACGCGACCGATGGTTTCGCTGGCGCGTACCAGGGGCGTGAGGTCGGGCTGCTTGTACTGATCGATGGGCGTCGGCACCGTGACAATGAACACGTTGGCCTCTGCCAGGGCTTCGGCTTCGGCCGAAAAGCGCAGCTGTGCCGCCGACTTCAGTTCGTCGGGCTCGACCTCGAGCGTATGGTCGCGGCCCTCTCGCAGTTCATCGATACGCCGTGCATTGATGTCGAAACCCAGTACCGGGCGCCGCTTGCCGAACTCAACTGCCAGTGGCAGCCCGACATAGCCCAGACCCACCACAGCGAGTTTCACCTCTTCGAGTCGCATCATTTTCTTTCCTTGCATGCGTAAATTTCATTGAGCTCAGCGGGGGCGGGAACTGCGATGCTGTTCGCGTCCCAGAGAGGGCAACAGCAACCACCCCGGCCGGCGCCAGGACACCAGGCGCGAATACAGCCAGATATAAACCCAACAGAACACGACGATGCTTGCACAGAGCATCCAGGCGTTGTCCCACCAGATGGTGGCCGGCACCAGGCCAATGAGCGCCAGCACCCACAGGTACGGAGAGGTCATGGCATTGCACAGGGCAGGCACGGCATGGCGGCGGTCGCGGCTGAAGGTGACACGCACCAGGCGCCGGAACACCAGTTGATGCAGATGCAGCGCATCGGGCTGATCAACCGGCACGCCGCGTTTGAAGCGACGCCGCCAGATCGAGAACATGGTCTCGAACACGGGGTAAAACAGCACTGCCAGCGCATAGAACGGCGATACGCTGGGGTTGCGCACGACCAGCTGTACTGCCAGTTCAGCCAGCATGAAACCCAGGAAATAGGCCCCGCCGTCGCCAAGAAACACGCGACCGAAAGGAAAATTCCAGACGAGGAAACCCAGCGTTGCCGAGGCAAGCGCCGCAGAAATGAGGAAAATCGGGATGTCCTGCACCTGCAGGGCGACCAGAGAAAGCGACAACGCCATGAGCGTGGCGATCATGCCCGCCAGGCCGTTCATGCCATCGACGATAATGAGCGCGTGCGTACAGCCCCCCACGGCCACCATGGTGAAAACAAGCGATATTGGCCAGAACGACAGCACCCAATCTGCCCATGAAATGCCCACGCGCGACACCCCGCCCAGCAGCCACCAGGCGATCGCAGCGGAGACAAAGGCCGCCATGAGGCGCTTGCCTGAGCCCACGTCTTTGGTGATATCTTCGAGCAGGCCGGCCACGAACACGGGCATGGCGGCGATGAACAGCACGGGCCACAGCCAGGTGAGTGTCATATTGCTGGGCCCCAGCACCAGCAAGCCCGCCAGACTGCCTGCCACCACCGCGAGCCCCCCGACACGAGGTGCGGCACGGGCGTGCATGGCCTGCGGTTTCTTGAGATCGGTATCGCCCGTGAAGACGCCATGCCAGCGCTCCGACGCCACGATCAGGCCTCCGACCATGAATGCCACGATACAGATATAGAGCCAGGTCAACGAACCCCAGAATTGAGGCGAGATCACGAAATCCCCATCCAGATGAACAGCTTTCTATTATCCGATGAATGTGTAACGAATCGGGGCGGATGCGCGAAACAGATGAAACAAGAATATAGCGCGCATTCTGAGGAAAAGGAGGCGGATGTAAGGCGGAGGACGAACTAATGACCGCTGTTTTTGGGTGTCGCCGCACAAATGAGAAAAGTCGACGACATCAACGC
>JAEZGR010000029.1 GCA_023437255.1 Pseudomonadota bacterium
CGCTGGCCCTGCTCATGCGGCTGGGGCTGCTCTCCCTCATTTCCTGGCTGGTCGCCCTCACCGATGTGTGGTTTTCGGTGGGGCCGCTGACCTTTTCCAAGCGTGACATCATTCTCATCGTGGGCGGGCTCTTCCTGCTGCTGAAGGGCACCGTCGAGTTGCACGAGCGCGTCGAAGGCAAGGCGGCACACGCTTCCGGGTCGCGGTTGCATGCGGGGTTTGGCGTCATCGTGCTGCAGATCGTGGTACTCGACGCGGTGTTTTCCATCGACGCGGTGATCACCGCCGTGGGCATGGTTGACCATCTGTCGATCATGATGGTGGCGGTCACCATTGCCATCATGCTGATGCTGGTGGCCTCGAAGCCGCTTACGCGCTTCGTGAATGCCCACCCCACCGTGGTCATTCTGTGCCTGGGCTTTCTGCTCACCATTGGTTTCACGCTGATTATCGAAGGCTTCGGCATCGTCGTGCCCAAGGGGTATCTGTACGCCGCCATCGCGTTCTCGGTCATGATCGAAACGTTCAATCAGCTGGCCCGGCGCAACATGCGTCGCCTGGCAGCCAGCAGACCGCTGCGCGAACGCACCGCCGAAGGCGTTCTGCGCATGTTGGGCATGGGCCCGGTGGGCAGCGCCGAGGCCGACCAGGCGGATCAAGTTCCGCCGCAAGTATTCGAAGATGAAGAGCGCTACATGGTCAGTGGCGTGCTCGCGCTCGCCGACCGCTCCATTCATTCGGTCATGACCCCTCGAACCGATGTTTCCTGGCTCAATATCGATGATCCGGTGCCGGTGCTGAGAGAACGTGTGCTGTCCTCTCCGCACAGTTTTTTCCCCGTGTGTCGCGGTTCGCTCGACGACGTGGTGGGTATCGGACGTGCCAAAGAGATCATTGCCGATCTTATCGAGCACGGTGCGATCCGTGTGTCGCGGCTGCGTGATCCGGTGATCGTGCACGAGTCGATCGGCATGCTGAAGCTTATGGAAACGCTCAAGCGCTCGCGCGGGCAGCTGGTGCTGGTCACCGACGAGTTCGGTGCAATTGAAGGGCTTGTCACTCCCATCGACGTGTTCGAAGCGATCGCCGGAGAATTTCCCGACGAGGATGAAACTCCCGATATTCAAGAAATCGGCGAGGGTCGCTGGCGTGTGGATGGCGGAGCCGACCTGCTGCACTTGGAGCTGCTTCTGAACACCGACGGCCTCGCGACCGAGGATGATGACTACTCTACAATGGCCGGCTTCATGCTTGAGCGCTTCGGCAAGCTGCCCGAAGTGGGCGCACGATGCGAGCACAACGACGGCAACGCGGTGTTTACCTTCACGGTCGAACGCATGGAGGGGCGTCGCATCGCCACGGTGCTGATCGAACGTCCGCCCGCAGCCAACTCCGAAACTGAAGAAACGAGATAAGAATGAGCGAATCCGCATGGTTCATGCTGAAGGCCCTGTTCCTGGGAGTGATCGAGGGGTTTACCGAGTTCATCCCGGTTTCGAGCACGGCCCACCTGCTGCTCATAGGCTCCTGGATCGATTTCTCGTCGAGCGACGACAAGGTGTTCGAGGTCGTCATTCAGTTCGGCTCGATCCTGGCCGTCATGTGGATCTTCCGAGAACGCCTGCTTCATCTTTTTCGTGGCGCCCTCACGCGTGACCCGGTCGAACTCGCGTTCATGCGCAATCTCATCATTGCGTTTCTGCCCGCTGCGGTCATCGGTGCGCTCGCCATCAAGTACATCAAGTTGCTGTTCCACAGCCCCGCGGTGTTCGTCTTCACCCTGATAGTGGGCGGGCTGATCATGCTGTGGGTGGAGCGCAAGCCCCAATACGCAAAGTTCGGTCAGGATCCCGGTCAGGCAGGGGCGCAGGGCGTCACCGAGACCACCCGGCGCGCCACGGCGCACAGTCTCGAAGCCATCACCTGGAGGCAGGCACTGGTGGTGGGTTTTGCGCAATGCCTGGCCATGGTGCCGGGTACTTCGCGTTCGGGCGCCACGATCATCAGCGGCATGCTGGCGGGAATCGATCGTCGTACGGCCACGGAATTCTCGTTCTTCCTGGCCATGCCGACCATGCTGGCCGCCACGGTTTACGATCTCTGGCGCAACGCCACAGCGCTGAACACCACCGAATTCTCGGCCATTGCCGTGGGGTTCGTGGCGGCATTCCTGAGCGCGCTGGTGGTGGTACGCGCCGTGCTGCGTTTTGTGGCACGCCATACCTACCGGCCCTTCGCCTGGTATCGCATCGGGCTCGGCATTATTGTCGCGATCTGGCTGATGTCGGCTTGAAATACGGGGTCGATCTGGCGCGGCAACTGTAAATTTAGGCTGGCCCGAATACAGGGCTCCCGTATAATTCCGGCCTGAATCGTTCAGATAAGAAAAGGGCATTGAACATGGCCGAGGACTGCTGCGGACACACGCTGAGGGACATTTCCCACTTCAAATCGGCAATCAAGAATTTCCGGACCGAATACTACGAGCGTCACCCCGAGCTCATGAAACGGCTCATTTCAGAAGGGCAGTCGCCTGCCACGCTGATCATTGCGTGCTGCGACTCCCGGGTCGAGACTGGTCTGCTCATGCAGGCCAAGCCGGGCGAGCTGTTCACAGTGCGCAATGTGGCCAACTTGGTACCCCCGTACGAGCCCGACGAAGAGCTGCATGGCACTTCTGCGGCGATCGAATATGCGGTACGCGACCTCAAGGTCGACCACATCATCGTGCTGGGTCATGCGCAGTGCGGCGGCATTCGCGCCATGATCACCAAGGCCATGGGCAAGGAGATCGACCGCGACTTCATCGGGCCGTGGGTGAGTCTGGCGCATCGCGCGACCGAACTGTATGTGAACAGCCCCAATGGCTATCGTGAGCCGGTTTCGCTGCAGCTGCTTGAAAAGAACCCGAGCCTGGTCGAGCGCGCGGCCATCACGGGCTCGTTGCATAATCTCCTCAGTTACCCATGGATCAAGGACCGGGTCGACGCGGGCACGCTGGCACTGCATGGCTGGTGGTTCGATATCGAATCGGGCGACCTCTGGGCTGCGCAGTATCCCGACCTTTTCCTGATGCCGGTGCTCGACGAGTGACGGTGGTGAAATACGACCTCCGTTGCGGGGCGGGGGAGTGACCATGCGTCGGCCAGAGAACGCTGCATTCTGGATCAACGACCGGCTCCCGGTTCCCACGGCAATCGGCCTATCGGTCGAGCAGCTCGCCTTCCTGGGCGCCTTGCTCGTCGTGCCGAATCTGTTCGCGCACAACGAGATCGTGGCGCTGGGCACCACGAGCTTTCTTGACATTGCCAGCGCCACCCTGATGGTGTGCGCGCTGGCCGTGTTCCTGCAGGTCACCGGCCGCTGGGGCCTGGGGGCCGGCTACTACTACCCGCTGCAATCCACCCCTACCGTTTTCGCAATCATGATGGTCGCCAGCAGCCAGGGCGGCATTGCGCTGGCTTATGGAATGATCTTCGTTTCGGGCCTCACACAGGTGCTCCTGAGCGGCGTGCTGGTTCGATTGCGCAATATCTTCACGGTGGAAGTGGCGGGCCTGGCGGTCATGCTGACCGGCATCACGACCGGCAAGATGGGGCTCGAAGCGTTGTTTGGCGCTGCTGCACGCCCTGTTGAAATGACCGATCTGGTGGTCGCGCTGATCACACTGGCCGTCCTGGTCTTTTGCAACATCTGGGTCAAGGCCCGCTTTCAGGCATTCACCACACTGGCCGGCCTGGTGGCCGGCACACTGATCGCGGCCTATTTCGGCATGATTCCCGCCGATGTCTGGCAGGACATAGCCGATACGCCGTGGGTGCGGATTCCGGAAGTCACGCATGTGGGCTGGAAGTTCGACAGTGACCTGATCGGACTCTATGCCCTGATGGGTCTGTCGATGGTGCTTATGTCGCTGGGCACGCAGACTGTGGCCCAACGCGCGCTCGACGCCGACTGGCATATTCCTGACCTGCGGGCGTATTCCCGCGGCATCCGCGCCGAGGGCGTGGTGCACATGATCGGCTCTTTTGTCGGCGCGATGCCGCAGACGGCCAGTGGCGGTGCCGTGGGGCTGGCCACCAGCGCCGGCTGCACCAGCCGCTATCTCGGCTATTGGGTCGCCGGTGCATTGGTATTCATGGCGCTGTGTTCCAAGCTGATCGTCCTGTGGTTCGTGGTACCGGGGCCGGTCATCGCGGCACTGATGCTGTATCTGGCCGCATTGCTGATCATGACTGGCCTGCGGCTCATTGCGTCGCGCATGCTCGACAATCGGCGCGCCATGGCGGTGGGCCTGGGCCTGATGGTGGGCGTGGCCAACCAGTACATCGTCATGGGGCTGCAGGAATCCATGCCAAGCCTGGCGGGGTTCATGCGCGTGGCAGGCGGCCTGAATGGCGTGATGGTGGCGCTGCTGCTCACCCTCATCTTCCGGATCGGTGCCACGGCACGCACACGGCGGGTGTTTGCAATAGAGGCCACTACGCCTGACGACCTGAACAACTTCATGGAAGAACAGGGCCGGCTGTGGGGTGCGCGCCGCGATTCGGTGCTGCGCGTGCGTCAGGTGGTTTGGGAGGCCTTCGATCAACTGGCGCATAGCGGTCATATCCGGGCATCGCGCCTGGAAGTGCAGACCCGATTCGACGATTACGCCCTGCGGGTTCGTTTTGTCTATGAAGGGGAGCCTCTTCCGGCCGCGGGCAGCGCGCCGCCGTCACCGGAAGACATGCTCGATGACCCGGAAGCCTCTGCCCGTCTCTCAAGCTATCTGATCAGTCGGCTTGCGCGGCGTGTGCAGACGTCGGAGCGCGACGGCCGCAGCTATCTGGATCTTTACTTCGACGCCTGAGACGTGGATCCACCTGACACCGGCGGCCTGGTCTCCGCTGCCAGCTGCAGGTGCACGCCGTCTTCGTCGATTTCGACCCAACCACCGCGTGGCGGATCGGCGTGGTCCAGTTCCCAATCAGGTAGCACGACGCGCTCGCACTCACGCCCATCAACGGCCAGCGTATGACGTGCCGGGCGATGCGTATGCCCGTGTATGAGGGTGTGAACGTCGTTTCCTGCCTGTCGCATGGCCGCCTGTATCGCCTGCGGGGTGACATCCATGATGTTCTGCGATTTGTACTGATTGGCGTCGCGACTGCGGCCACGGGCCCACGCCGCGATTGCCTTACGCGTTCTGAGCGGCAGCGCCAGATAGGCCGCCTGCACGCGGCGATTGCGTACGACGCGCCGAAAGCGCTGATACTTGTGATCGTCGAGGCAGTATTCGTCACCGTGCGCCAGCAAGATGGGGCCGGTGGCCGTTTCGATGCGTGTCGGGCCGGTGAGCAGCCTGGCGCCCAGGTGGCGTGCGAGGCGGGGCCCGATCAGAAAATCGCGGTTACCGTGACCGATCCATAAGGGAATGCGGGGGCTGACCTGCTGGAGCGCCGCGATCGATGCCTGCAGCCAGGGTTCCGGCGAAGCAAGTGCAACGTCGTCGCCAATCCAGGCGTCGAAGATATCGCCGGCGAGGATGAGCGCGTCGGCCTGATTGGCCGCCTGTGCAAGAAACGCATGGAAGGCGGCTGCGGTAGCAGGAGATTCCGGGCCGAGATGCACATCAGAGGCAATCCAGAGCCGGCCCGGGACGGTCAGTTTATTCAACGACCGTGGCTTTCTCGATGATGACGTCTTCCGACGGCACGTCTTGGTGGAAGCCGCGGCTGCCGGTCTTCACGCCCTTGATCTGGTCGACCACGTCGGTGCCTTCAACGACCTTGCCGAACACGGCATAGCCCCAGCCGTTAGACGTGGGCGCGGTGTGATTCAGGAAATCGTTGTCGGCCACGTTGATGAAGAACTGGGCCGTTGCCGAATGGGGGTCGGAAGTCCGGGCCATGGCGACGGTGTAGCGGTCGTTCTTCAGGCCGTTGTTGGCCTCGTTCTCGACGGGCTCGCCGGTGCGCTTCTGCTTCATGCCGGGTTCGAAGCCGCCGCCTTGGATCATGAAGTTGTTGATGACGCGATGGAAGATCGTACCGTCGTAGAAGCCCTCACGCACATAGTTCAGGAAATTCTCGGTGGTCTTGGGGGCTTTCTCGGCATCCAGTTCGATAACGATCTCGCCCTGGTTGGTCTGAAGCTTGACGCGGGTATTGGTTGTCATGGAGGGGGTACCTTCTTGTGTTGTAGTGGGGTTTGCGGCTGCCGCGGGCGCGCCGGAAAAAAGCAGCGCGGAGGCAAACAGGGCGGCACCGAGACGGCGCAGGCCGGCGCTCGGCAGAATCAGTTGCAGGGGGCTTTGTGTCATGTTGGTATCGCTGCAGTGAATGCGTTGAGTGGATCGGACTTACTGACCGGCTTCGGCGGCACGGAAGGACTCCTGGGCGAGCAGAAGCTGCACGCGCCCCAGATTGGCCCGCGCTTCGCGATATTCGGGGTTGTTCTGAAGTGCCATTTCAAGTGACTGTCGCGCCATGTCGAGCCTGCCGGTCTTTACATATTCGGCCGCCAGGTTGTTCCACGGTTCCGGCAGTTCCGGATAGCGGGCGGTCATGTCGCGATAGGCTTCAATGGCTTCTTCATGGCGCTCAAGCGCAGCCAGCGCCCGTGCGTGCAGAAACGCGAGCTGCACGTCGCTGCCCAGGGGGTCGGGGCTTTGCGCGTACTGCGCCTGGCGTTTCTTGATAATGTCGAGCGCCTCGGCGGCGCGCCCCTGATCGAGCATGGCCGAAATGCGGTCGGTGATCTGCGAAGGGGTCAGCGGCAGGCTGGTATCGACCGACGGCTCGAGCGATTCGAGCACGCGGGCCAGACCCTTCCAGCCCTTTTCTTCGGGGCGTTCTTCAGGAAAGAGGCTGTTGCCGTTGGTTGGCGGAGCGGTAACCGCGGGCTGCGCATGCGCGGCGGGCGCAAGCAAGGCCGTGTGCACGCACAATAGTGCGGCAGCGGCCGCCACCAGGGCGGCCCGGGAATTCGGGGCAGACAATGAGCGCACGGGCAGGGTTCCTGGGTTGGTCTTGCTATACTTAACGACCACCATTTTAGCCGTGCTTTCGCCTGATCGCCCATTCCATGGGGCATGCATGCGGCGGGCCCCGGCTTTCCCTCAGTACGATACAAGAACGGCAGATGCTGCATATCCACAATTCCCTCACGCGTAGCAAGGAAGCCCTGCGCCCCGTAGAGCCGGGGCATGTCCGCATGTATGTTTGCGGCATGACGGTGTACGACTTCTGCCATCTGGGCCATGCCCGCATGCTGGTCAGTTTCGATATCGTTCAACGCTGGCTGCGCGCTTCGGGGTATCGGGTCACCTATGTGCGCAACATCACCGATATCGACGACAAGATTATTCGCCGCGCGGTCGAAACCGGCAAGCGTCTGGGTGAAGTGACCTCGTTCTTCATCGACGCCATGCACGCCGACGAGCGGGCCCTGGGGGTGCAAGCGCCAGATCACGAGCCGCGTGCCACAGAGCATGTCGGCGACATGCTCGACATCATTGCGCGGCTCGAGGAAAAGGGCCTGGCCTATCGTTCCGACGATGGCGACGTGAACTACGCGGTACGGGGCTTCGAGGGCTACGGCAAGCTGTCGGGCAAATCGCTCGACGACCTGCGTGCCGGTGAGCGCGTGGCAGTGTCGGCCGGCAAGCGCGACCCGCTCGACTTCGTTCTTTGGAAAGCCGCCAAGGCTGAAGAACCGCAGGAGTCGAAATGGGAGTCCGCCTACGGTATGGGCCGGCCGGGCTGGCACATTGAGTGCTCGGCCATGAGCAAGGCGCTGCTGGGTCTGCCGCTCGACATCCATGGCGGCGGCCCCGACCTCAAGTTCCCCCATCACGAGAACGAGATCGCCCAGACCGAAGGCGCATTTGGCGGCAGCCTGGCCAAGGTGTGGATGCACTGCGGCCCGCTGATGGTCGATGCCGACAAAATGTCGAAGTCGCTGGGCAACTTCCGGCGCATTCGCTCCACCATCGCGGCTGACACAAATGTCTCTGACGAGGTCGCCGAGTACCAGGCCAACCCGCGTGAAGCCGAAATGTTGCGCTTCTTCATCGTGCGCAACCACTACCGAAGCGTACAGAACTACACGCCCGACAATCTCGTTGACGCCCAGAATGCGCTCGACCGCCTCTACCAGGCGCTCGCGAATGTGGCGCCCGAGGCGGTCGAGATCGACTGGGATGCGCCGTATTGCCGCGAGTTCCGCGACGCGATGAACGATGACTTCAACTCGGCCGGTACCGTAGCGGTATTGTTCGAACTGGCCAGCGAGGCCAATCGCACCCGTTCCGGCAAGATCGCCGGGCTGTTGAAGGCTCTGGGCGGCGTATTGGGTCTGCTTCAGACCGATCCGCAGGTCTATCTGCGTTCGCCTTCGCGTTATCTGGGCCAGGCCCAAGCGGGCGCAGCGCAGGCGCTCAGCGCAGACGAAGTCGAGGCCCTGATTCAGGCGCGTGCCGACGCAAAGAAGGCCCGTGATTTTGGCCAGGCCGACCGGATCCGCGCCACCCTGCAAGAGGCAGGCATCGAGCTTGAGGATCGCCCCGGCGGCGTGACCCAGTGGCGCAGGGCCTGATCGAGTAGAAAATGCCTCAAACCCACAATCCGCAAGCAGGGCGGCCCCCTTATTGGGATGAAGCCGCTGCCG
>JAEZGR010000044.1 GCA_023437255.1 Pseudomonadota bacterium
TGCTTGGTGATCAGGCCCACCAGGGTAATCAGGCCGATCTGGCTGTAGATCGAGAGCGTGCCACCCGTGAGCCACAACGCCAGCAACGCCCCGGTCATGGAAAGCGGCACGGAAAGCATGATGATCAGCGGGCTGCGCCAGCTCTCGAACTGGGCCGCCAACACCAGGTAGATGAAGGCAAGCGCCATCATGAAGACCAGGTAGATATTGCCCGAGGCGTCGCGGAATTCGCGTGACTGGCCGTCAAGATCGGTTTGCACCGTGGGTGGCAGCAGATCGCGCGCCACCTGGTTCATGTGTTCAAGCACTTCGCCCATGGCATAGCCGGGGGCAATGGCCGCTTCGATTTTGACCGCACGCAGACGGTTGAAGTGGTTCAGCGACTGTGGCGCGACCGACTCTTCCACTTCCACGAAGTTGGCCAGCTGCACCATGCTTCCGTCACGCGCACGTACATAGATGTCGTTAATGTCGGAAGGCGTGGAGCGGTCCTGGCGTTTGACCTGCACGATCACGTCGTACTGTTCGCCACTGTCGCGGAAGCGGGTCACGTTGCGCCCGCCCAGCATGGTTTCCAGCGTGCGGCCCACCTCGCCCACATCGATACCCACATCGGCGAGCTTCTCGCGATTCACGCGCACCTTGAGCTCGGGTGTGTTCAGTCGCAGGTCGGTATCCACGTTCTGCAGCCCCGGATAATCGGCCAGCTTGTCGAGCAGCAGATCAACCATGGCCGCCATTTCAGGGTAAGAGGCCTGGCTCATCACCACGAAGCTGACGGGCTTGGAGGTCGCGCGCTGCCCGAAGGACGGCGGGTTACTGGGGAAGGCACGTACGCCGGGCACCGCCGCAAACTGTGGCTGCAGCGAGGCAGCGATTTCTTGCTGGCTGCGTTCGCGTTCTTCCCAAGGTTTCAGGCGAAGAATGGCAAAGCCGTCGGTCACCGTGGGGAAGCCCACGATCGACTGCACGCCACCCCGCTCCGGGATATCGTCGTACAGGGCCTCGATCTGCAACAGGCTGTGCTGAGTGGCCTCGAGTGTCGAACCCTCGGGGGCGGTCACCACACCGAACACCACACCGCGGTCTTCGAGCGGCGCCAGCTCGCTCTTCACCACAGTGAACAGCGCGCCACTACAAGCGGCGACCGCCAACCCCAGCAGCACCACGATCAGGCGATGCCGCAGGGCAGCCCCCAACGCACGGCGATACGCACGCGTCAGGCTTTCAAGCATGTTTTCGATAAAGACGTAGACCCGACCATGGCCGGTCTGATGCTTGAGCAGCAGCGAGCACATCATGGGCGTGAGCGTCAGCGCCACAAAACCCGACACCAGCACCGCACCGGCGAGCGCCAGCGCGAACTCGATGAACAGCCGGCCCGTGCGCCCGGTGGCAAAGGCGAGCGGCGCGTACACGGTCACCAGGGTGAGCGTCATGGCCACCACCGCGAAGGCGATCTCCTTCGAACCCAGCAGCGCCGCTTCGAGCCGGCTCTTGCCCTCTTCCATGTGCCGATACACGTTCTCGAGCACGACAATGGCGTCATCGACCACCAGTCCGATGGCCAGCACCATGGCCAGGAGCGTGAGAGTATTGATCGAAAAGCCGAACAGATACATCAGCCCGAATGCGCCGATCAGCGAGACGGGGATCGTGACGATCGGAATGATGCTGGCCCGCACACTGCGCAGGAAGAAGAAGATCTCCAGCACCACCAGCACGATGGCTTCCCGCACCGTGGCGTACACCGAATCGATGGAGCGCTGAATGAACACGGAGCTGTCATACGCGATCTGCAGCGACATGCCCTGCGGCAGGTTCTCGTTGATCAGCTCGATTTCCTTGCGCACCTCGCGCGACAGGTCGAGCGGGTTGGCGGTGGACTGCTTGGTGATGCCGATGGTCAGGCTGGGCTGGCCGTTGAACCGTGCCGAGACCCGTTCATCGGCCGGCCCCACGCGCACCTCGGCGACCTCGCGCATGCGCACCGGGTAGCCATTGACCGTGGCAACCACGATGTTCTCGAATTGCTCGACCGACTGCAGGTCGGTGGTCGACACCACCGAAAACTCCCGATCACGCGACTCGATGCGCCCGGCGGGTATCAGCACATTCTGCTGGCGGAGCGCGTTCTCGACATCCTGCACGATCAAGCCGTAGCCGGCGAGCTTCTGGCGGTCGACATAGATGCGCATGGCGGGCAGGCGCTCGCCGAACACGCGGACCTCGGCCGCACCCGGCAACACGGACAGGCGCGTCTTGATATAGCGATTGATGTAGTCGGAGGCCTCCATCTGGGAGAGGCTGCCGGTGATCACGCCCACATACACAATGGGTGTGGAATCGGCTTCGACCTTGCTGATGACCGGCTCTTCGACCTCATCGGGCAGGAAGCGGCGCGCACGCGAAACCTTGTCGCGCACCTCGGCGGCGGCGGCGTCCGGGTCGCGTGAGATATTGAACTTCACGTTGATGAAGCTCACCTCGCTGCGGCTGCGCGAGGTCATGACATCGACGCCTTCGATGCCCGACAGCTGGTCTTCGAGCGGCTTCGTTACCTGCGACTCAATGACCTCCGGAGACGCGCCCTTGTATTCGGTACGCACCGACACCACCGGCTCGTCGATGGCGGGGTATTCACGGACAGTCAGGCGATCGTAAGAGATCAGGCCGATAAGGATGATGATGAGCGACAGCACCGTCGCAAAAACGGGGCGTCGTATACATATTTGTGGCAGCTGCATCGCGGCCTCACTCTGACTGGTTCACGCTTCAGCCCCCGGAAGCGCTGGTGGCGGGCCGCACGATCTCGACCCGGGTGCCGTCGCGCACCTTTTGCAGGCCCGACACGATCACCTGATCGCCCTCGGCCAGGCCGGACGTGATCTCGACATTGGCACCCAGGCGCTGCCCCAGCTGGACCGCCACGCGTTTGACCATGTCGCCTTCAACCCGGTACACATATTGTGCGTCGCCCGAAGGCATGAGCGCGCTTTCAGGAACAATCAGACCCATGGTCGCGGCGAGTTCCAGACGGACCCGGGCAAAAAGCCCGGGGCGCAGCAGGCCGTCGGGGTTGGGCACGAGCGCGCGCAACAGCAGCGAACGCCCGCCGACATCGACTTGCGGACTGATGGCACCCACAGTGCCTTCCCGCTCGAGCCCGCTGATGGCATCAAAGGTGACTGTGAGACGTGCGCCTACCGACACGGCACTCAAAAACTGTTCAGGAATGCGGAAGTCCAGGTTCAGGGGGTCGATGGCTTCGATCGGTACAAGATCAGTGCCCGGCCCCACGTAATCTCCGACCGATACCGTGCGCAGCCCCGCAAGCCCATCGAAGGGCGCCTGAATGGCCGTCTTTTCGAGCTCGGCCTCGGCCAGCGCAACAGCGGCCTTTTGCACGGCCAGGTTGCTGGCGGCTTCGTCGCGCGCCTGGCCGCTCACGAAGCCCTGCTTGGTGAGCTGTACCGAACGGTTGTACTGGCTGGTGGCCAGCTGCAGATTGGCGCGCGCCTGCTGCACGCGCGCCCGTGCGACGCTGTCGTCAAGACGCACCAACACCTGACCTTTCTCGACCTTGCCGCCCTCTGCGAAGTTGATCTCGGTAATACGGCCACTGATTTCGGGCCGCAATACCACCGAATCCTGCGAACGGAGTGTGCCGACCGCCGATACATTGCG
Source organism: Pseudomonadota bacterium (assembly GCA_023437255.1). Taxonomy (GTDB): domain Bacteria; phylum Pseudomonadota; class Gammaproteobacteria; order Burkholderiales; family Burkholderiaceae_B; genus Yanghanlia. The sequence continues at coordinate 3,688 of JAEZGR010000044.1, forward strand.
TTCGAGTCGCACCCGTTGCGCGGGCGCGACCTCGACTTTGACCTTATTGGCAGCTGGAGCGGGTGCCGTGGCTGCGGTTGGCGGTGTTGAGGCGGCGACCGCGTTGACGCTGCTGTCGCGCTGCAGCCACCAGTGCGTGGCCCATGCACCCAGGCCGGCGCCCAGAGCCAGTACAAACAAAACTGCGGCCTTTGAAGACTTCATCGGAGAAACTTCGCTTCAATTCGAGGTGGTCAATGACTGTAGCACTGAACCTTTGCACTGCGTAACCTCAATTTACACGGATATTTCAATGTGCTTCGCGATCTGCGCCACACCGCGGTTCGCCAGCGCATCGGCGCGCTCATTGCCGGGGTCGCCGGCATGGCCTCTCACCCAGCGCCATTCCACTTCATGCTGTGCCACCAGCGCGTCGAGCGCCTGCCAAAGCTCGGCGTTGCGCACCGGTTTCTTGTCGGCCGTGCGCCATCCGCGCCGTTTCCAGTTCGGCAGCCATTCACTCATCCCCTTCTGCACATACTGAGAGTCGGTATGCACAACGACGTGGCAGGGCCGCTTCAGCGCCTTCAGCGCCTCGATCACCGCGGTCAGCTCCATTCGGTTGTTGGTGGTGCCGGTCTCGCCTCCCCACAGC
>JAEZGR010000325.1 GCA_023437255.1 Pseudomonadota bacterium
GTGGAGTACCCGCAGGGAGGCCTCATGCAGATCCTTGAAACGATCCAGGCCCACGTCGCAGCGATGCGCTTGCCCTTGTACGCAGTCACGCTCAGCGCAGTGGCCAAATCCAGGACACCCGTCATGCTCATACTTCACTGGCACGGCTTCTACCGTGAGTCACCGCTACGGCTCGAAGGCATCGACCTGCCCGTGCGCTCAGTAGCAGGCTCGGCCCTGCAGATCGATACGCAGTGGCAGGAAGTCGAAACGTGGGACGAAGCGATGCTGGACGCCGCATGGCGGCTGGGCGCCTGGAATCTCGAGCGTGAAACCCATCGGCCGTGGTGCCGGCTCAATGCGCCGCTGGAAGAAACCCTGGCCTGTCACCGCGCATTTGCCGACTACCGAGAGAGCCCGGCCGAAAGCCACGTTATCGTCAACTCGCCGGATCAGGCAGAACTGCTTGAGCTTGCGGCGATGCGCGGTTATGTGCGATGGCTGTTCCGTCCACGGCGCTACGGCATCTGGAAGGAAGTTGACGACGACGACATCACACGCGACACCGTCGACGCGCGCTCGACGCCCTGCCCCGTGAAGGCAGCACCGTTCGACCGCCATCGCCCCGGTCGCAGGGTTTACCGACTGGGCCGGGCCGGCACCATCTGGGTGAGAAGCTGAGCCTCACATTCCAACGCTTGAAACTCGGAAAAGCGCCCCCATTTTCTGGCACGCAGCCCGCTGAGGCGGGCGCTTTCCCTTTGACTTCAATAGTTTGGTCATTGATTTAAAGGAGTTTGATCATGACGATTCGTCCCCTTCACGACCGGGTTATCGTCAAGCGTATTGAAAAGGAACGCCAGACCGCTTCCGGCATCGTCATTCCCGACTCTGCCGCCGAGAAGCCGGAGCAAGGCGAAGTCATGGCGGTGGGCCCGGGCAAACGCACGTCCGACGGCACCGTTCTGCCCATGCAGATCAAGGTCGGCGACAAGGTGCTTTTCGGCAAATACGCCGGACAGACCGTCAAGGTGAATGACGAAGAAGTTCTCGTCCTGCGCGAGGACGACATCCTGGCCGTCATTGAAGACGGCGAAGAAAAACTGAAGAAAGCAGCCTGACACAGCTGATACAGGAGTACGACTATGACTGCGAAGGAAGTTCTCTTCAATAATCACGCCCGTACACGTATCGTCAACGGGGTGAATACGCTGGCCGAGGCCGTGAAGGTCACCCTGGGGCCGAAAGGCCGGCACGTATTGCTGGACCGCAGTTTCGGCGCACCCACCATCACCAAGGACGGCGTCAGCGTCGCCAAGGAGATCGAACTCAAGGACAAGTTCGAAAACATGGGTGCCCAGATCGTGAAGCAGGCCGCCTCCAAGACGGCAGACGTGGCTGGCGACGGCACCAGCACCGCCACTGTGCTGGCCCAGGCCATCATCCAGGAGGGCGCGCGCTATGTGGCAGCAGGCCTTAACCCGATGGACCTGAAGCGCGGCATCGACAAGGCCGTGTCCAAGGTCGTGGAGGAGCTGGGCAAGTTGTCGCGCACCATCACGACCAACAAGGAAATTTCACAGGTGGCAACCCTGTCCGCCAACGCCGACACGTCCATCGGACAGATCATTGCTGACGCCATGGAGAAAGTTGGCAAAGAAGGCGTGATCACGGTGGAGGACGGCAAGTCACTCGATAACGAGCTCGAAGTCGTGGAAGGCATGCAGTTCGACCGCGGCTACCTGTCGCCCTACTTCATCAACGACGCGGACAAACAACTTTGCGTGCTGGAAGATCCGCTGGTTCTCTTGCATGACAAGAAGATCGCCAACATCCGCGATCTGCTGCCCGTGCTCGAGGCTGCGGCCAAGGCCGGCAAGCCCTTGCTGATCGTGGCTGAAGACGTGGAGGGCGAGGCCCTGGCCACACTGGTCGTGAACAGCATGCGTGGGGTCTTGAAAGTGGCGGCTGTAAAGGCGCCCGGCTTCGGCGATCGACGAAAGGCCATGCTGGAAGACATCTCGATTCTCACCGGAGGCACCGTCATCGCGGAAGAAACCGGCAAACAGCTCGAAAAGGCGGAACTTGCCGACCTTGGCAGCGCCAAGCGTGTCGAGGTGCGCAAGGACAGCACCATCATCGTGGGCGGTGCGGGCGAGCAGTCGCGCATTGACGCGCGCGTCAAGGCGATCCAGGCTCAGATCGAGGAAGCCACCAGTGACTACGATCGCGAGAAGCTGCAGGAACGCGTGGCGAAACTCGCCGGTGGCGTAGCGGTGATCAAGGTCGGCGCCGCAACCGAGGTCGAGATGAAGGAGAAAAAGGACCGCGTCGATGATGCGCTGCACGCCACGCGTGCGGCAGTCGAGGAAGGCATTGTTCCGGGCGGGGGTGTGGCCTTGCTGCGTGCCCGCACCGCCCTCGACGGCCTGAAGGGCGACAATGCCGACCAGGACGCCGGCATCGGCATCATTCGCCGTGCCCTCGAGGCGCCTTTGCGCGCGATTGTGGCCAACGCGGGCGAAGAGCCCTCTGTTGTGGTGGCCAAGGTTGCCGAAGGCAAGGCCGACTTCGGCTACAACGCCGCGACCGGCGAGTATGGCGAACTGATGGGCATCGGTGTCGTCGACCCCACCAAGGTCACGCGCACCGCACTTCAGAACGCCGCCTCGGTGGCCGGTTTGATCCTGACCTCAGAGGCCTGCGTGGGTGAACTTCCCAAGGCGCCAGCGCCGGCTGCGGCCCCCGGCGCCGGAATGGACTTCTGAGCCCCGAGCGCGCATGTGACAATGGCCAGGAGCTCAGGCTCCTGGCCATTTTCTTGTTCGAAACGCCCGACTCGCAAGCAGGCAGAACGCCTGCTCACGGCGCGTCAGGGGCCCGGATTCGGGCTCTTCAGATGAACGGCATCGATGGCCTTCAGCAGCTCAGGCGACAGCTCATAATCGACGCTGTCGATGTTCTCCTTGAGCTGATCCATCCGCGTGGCACCAATCAGATTGCTGATGACAAACGGCTGCTGGTTCACGAAGGCCTGCGCCATGATCGCCGGCGACAGACCGTGGTCACGCGCAAGCTGCACGTACTCGGCCACCGCCTGCTGCGCCTGCGGATTGGCATAACGCTGGAAGCGGGTAAAGAGCGTGAGCCGCGCGCCTTCCGGGCGTGCACCGTTCAGATATTTTCCGGTGAGTTCGCCCATGGCCAGCGGCGAATACGCCAGCAAGCCGACGCCATCAAGATCGGCAAATTCAGACAGCCCGTTTTCATAGGTGCGATTCAGCAGGTTATACGGATTCTGAACGGAGACGATGCGTGGCAGACCGCGAATTTCCGCCCACTTGAGAAACTGGGCCACCCCCCACGGCGTTTCGTTCGAGACCCCCACATGGCGAACCTTGCCGGCCTTCACGAAATCGCCCAGCACCTCGAGGGTTTCTTCGATGGGCACCGGATCGTTGTTCAAGCCCCAGGGGTAGCCATGACGGCCCAGGTTGGTGGTGGTGCGCTCCGGCCAATGCAGTTGGTACAGATCGAGGTAATCGGTCTGCAGACGTTTCAGGCTGTCTTCAAGTGCCTGGGTCAGGTGCTTGCGATCAAGGCGTGGCTTGCCGTCGCGAAAATGCGCCGGACGCTGAGGGTCGGAGACCGGGCCCACCACCTTGCTGGCCAGCACAATGTCATTGCGCCGGCCGGTCTTGGCGAGCCAGGTTCCAATATAAGCCTCGGTGCGGCCCTGCGTTTCGGGTTTGGGCGGTACCGGGTACATCTCAGCGGTATCGATCAGATTCACGCCTCGCGACAACGCGTAGTCGATCTGCTCATGCGCTTCGGCTTCGGAATTCTGTTCGCCCCAGGTCATGGTGCCCAGCCCGATCAGGCTGACTTCGATGTCTGTATGGCCAAGTTTGCGGTACTTCAAGGTCGGCACTCCGTTTGTTGCGATCTAAAGCAATACTAGCGCATGTGCGGGTCATGCCGGCGTCGTTCCGTGCCCGCCCGCCATCGTCTGCTTTCGAATCAAGGTAATGAAAGCACTGCTGACGGGCGTTTGCACATGGCTGTCAGAGAACAACAGGCCGTGTGTGCGTACGGGGGTCGGGCCCTCGAGCGGGATCACCCGCCAGGGTCGACTGTGTTCGGCCACGGCACTGGGGGCGACAATGGCCCCGACCTTCGCGCGACTGAGCAGCGCGAACATGGCGGGCAGCGTGTTCATTTCGGCAATGACATTCGGCTCGGCGCCAGCGGCGCTGAAGCACTCGTCGAGCAGGCGGCGAGTTGAAAACGTCTGAGGCAGCAGCACCAGCGATTCACGGTGCAGTTCGGCGATGCGCAGACGCTTGCGCTTGGCAAGCGGATGGGACGGTGACACGACCAGCGCGAGGTCCTCGTTGAACAACGGCTCGAAACGGATGTCTGTCTGGTGCTCGGGTCGGTAGCCGATGCCGACATCCAGAGATTCGGCCTTCAGGCCTTCGGTGATGGCGTCGCCCGACAGCTCCTCGACCACGACGCGGACGGTCGGATACTGCCGGAGAAAGAGCGCGATGCAGTCGGGAAGGAAACCAAGATTGAACGTGTGCGTGGTGCCGATACGTACGGTACCCGTCATGTCGACCGGGTTCTGCTTGAGTTCGCTGAGCCCCTGATCGATGACAGCCAATGCCCGCGTGGCATACGCCAGAAACGATTCGCCTGCTTCCGTCAGCACGACCCGCCGGGTCTGGCGCTCGAACAGGTCCTTGCCAAGCTCTTCTTCAAGCTGACGAATCTGATGTGAAAGCGTTGACTGCGTGACATGCACGCGTTCGGCGGCCCGGGTGAAGTTCAGGGACTCGGCCAGCGCGATGAAGTAACGAAGATGCCGCAGCTCCATTGCCACCTCTTATTGATCGACACCATCGATCATAACGTACGAAATCAATCATTTTTATCTTTCCCTGTGAGTCTTTAGACTAAGCGTGCAGTCTGACAAAAATTCCAGGCCGGGACCCGCTCCCGCACTACCGAGGAGGCACCAATGATTCCTGCACACAAGAATGCCGGCGGACACGGTCCGCGGCGCACCGTATTGGCAGCGCTGCTTGCTGCGCCGTTGATGATGCTGGGCGTATCCGCGCACGCGTCCGACGCATCCGACTTTCCGTCGAAACCGATCCGCATGATCGTTCCCTTTGGCCCGGGCACCACCACCGATACCATCTCGCGCCTGGTCGCCGACCGCATGGCACAGGAACTGGGGCAATCGATCGTTGTTGAAAACCGCGCTGGGGCAGGCGGCACGATCGGCACTTCGCAGGTGGCACGAAGCCCGGCCGACGGCTATACCATCGTCATGGGCACGGTGGGCACACACGCCATCAACAAGGAGCTCTATTCGACACGCGGCTACGATCCCGAAGGCGACTTCAAGCCGATCGCCTTCGTCGGGCAGACCCCCACCTTCCTGGTCGTCAGTGCCAGTTCACCCTACCAATCCGTGAAGGATCTGGCTGAGGCGGCCGCCAAGTCGCCAGGTATCAGCTTTTCGTCGGCCGGGAGCGGCACTTCCGGGCACCTTGCCGGCGAGCTGTTGAAAGACAGATTGGGCGGCGATATGGTTCACGTTCCGTACAAGGAAGGCGCCATGGCCCTGCAGGACGTGATGTCCGGCCAGGTTCAATTCATGTTCTATCACCCGGCCGCCGTCTTGCCGCATGTACGCGCCGGCAAGCTCCGAGCGATCGGTGTGTCGAGCAGCAAGCCAAGCGCCGCGGCTCCCGAAGTACCCAGCATTGCCGACGAAACCAAGAGCGATTTCGACCTGGTGGCGTGGTTCATGATGTACGCGCCGGCAGCCACGCCGGATCCGGTCATGGCCAAGTTGAAAGCGGCCGCCGAGACCACGCTCTCTGATCCCGCCGTCATGGAGCAGCTCAAGCGCCAGGGTGTGGAGCCGGGCGGCGAGTCCACCAAGGACGTCGCGAACTTCGCCAAGGTCGAAATCGAAAAATGGGCAGACCTGGTACGAAAGTCAGGCGCCAAGGTGAATTAAGGTCGGACCACTGACATGCAGGCCTTCGAATACACCTCGCAGCCGGTCCGGGTCGTTTTCCGGGCCAGCGCCTGGAGCGTCCTGAAAGCAGAAACCGTTGCTCTGGGCGCAAGACGCGCATTCGTCTTGTGTACGCCGCGACAGCGCGCGCTGGCGCTGTCGGCGCTCGACGCGCTGGCGGACCTTGGCGCGGGGTACTTCGATCAGGCCGCCATGCATGTTCCGCTCCCCGCGGTCCAGGCAGCAGTGCAGGCCGCTCAAGCGGTCTCAGCTGACTGCATCGTGGCGGTGGGGGGCGGCTCGACCATAGGACTGGCGAAGGCGCTCGCTGTACAAACGCCCATGCCGATCGTCGCGGTACCCACCACGTACTCGGGGTCCGAAATGACTGCCATCTACGGCGTCACCGAAGAGGGCGTCAAACGGACGGGCAAGCACGCCAACGCATTGCCGCGCACGGTGATCTACGACCCGGCACTGAGCCTGCACCTACCCCTCGCCGTCTCCGTCACCAGCGGTCTGAATGCCATCGCCCACGCCGCGGAAGGACTTTACGCGCGCGACGGCAATCCGCTCCTGTCGACCATCGCAGAAGAAGGAATTCGCGCGATGGCCGCGGGCATGCAAGCGCTGCTGCGCAACGGCGAAGACATCGAAGCGCGCAGCGAGTGCCTCTATGGAAGCTGGTTGTGCGGAACCGTGCTGGGAAGCGCCGGCATGAGCCTGCACCACAAGCTTTGCCATACGCTGGGTGGCAGCTTCGATCTGCCGCATGCCGAAACGCACGCCGTGGTGTTGCCCCACGCCATGGCCTATAACTCGGCAGCCGCGCCCGAGGCCATGCGTCGCATTACGCGAGCCCTGGGCCGACCCGGGCAAGCCGCGGCAACCGCCCTGTACGAGCTGGCTCGATCCTTGGGCGCCCCCACCTCCCTGCGTGAAATCGGCATGAAGGAGGCGGATCTCGATCTTGCCGCCCGTCTAGCCGTCGCACAACCCTATTGGAATCCCCGAGCGGTCGACCAGGCAGGCGTACGCGCCCTTCTGCAGTCTGCCTTCGATGGGCGACAACCTCAGGATCTCCATTGAAAGCCGCGCCCCTTGCGGCGAGTCACAACGTATCTACAGGAATGACATGAAAATCGGCAAGGAAACCATTCCCCGCTCCGCCATCTGCACGTCCAACGCCGACACCATCGTGGTGCGCGGCAAAGACCTGGCCAAGGAGCTCATCGGTCAGATCTCCTTCACTGATTACTTCTATCTGCTCGTGACCGGCGAGCGCCCCAGCCAGCCGGCCAGCGTGGTACTCGATGCAACGCTGATCGCCATCGCGGAGCACGGCCTGGTGCCCAGCGTACAGGCAAGCCGCATGACCCTCGCGGCGGCACCCGACGCTCTGCAGGGCGCCGTCGCCGCCGGCATTCTCGGTTGTGGCTCGGTCATTCTGGGCGCTTCGGAAACCTGCGGCGTGTTTCTCGAAACGATACGCCAGCGCGCCGCCGACAAGGGTGTGGAGTACGCCGAGGCGGCGCAGGAAGTGGTGGCCGAATATCGCAGTGCGCGTCGCGCCATTCCGGGCTATGGCCATCCGCTGCACAAGGAACGCGACCCGCGTGTCACGGCACTTTTTGACGTGGCACAACGGGCCGGCGCCGACATGACGTACGTCGAGATTGCCGAAGCCGTGGAAAAGGTGATTCCGGGGGTGGTGGGAAAGAACCTCATGCTGAATGTGTCGGCGGCAATTCCGGCGGTTCTGCTGGGCGTTGGCTTCCCGCTGGCAGCACTGCGGGGCGTTCCGATTCTGGCACGCACCGCCGGGCTGATCGGCCATCTGACCGAAGAGCTGAGCAAGCCGATCGGCTTCGCACTGTCATATCAGGCCACGCGAAATTATGTCTACGACGGTGAAGTGCCGGATGGCTTCGTGGAAGACAAGGAATAGCAAGCAGGAGCAACACGATGATCAAAGTGCTGGATGGCATACGCGTGCTGGAACAGGGCACATTCATCACCGGGCCGGCGGCGGGCATGCTGCTGGGCGACCTGGGGGCGGATGTCGTGAAAATTGAGCAACCCGGCACGGGCGACCCGTTCCGCGCGTTCAAGGGTGGTCTGTACAGCCCGCATTTCCAGACTTACAACCGCAACAAGCGCAGTGTCACCCTCAACACGAAGGACCCGGATGACCTTGCCGCCTTCGACGAACTGGTTCGGAATGCCGATGTCTACATTCAGAACTTCAGGCCCGGCGCCGCAGACCGGCTGAACGTGGGGGAAGAGCGCCTGCGCAAGATCAACCCCCGCCTCATCTATTGCTCGATCAGCGGCTTCGGACCCACTGGCCCGGCAGCCGGTCGCCCCGCCTACGACTCGGTCGCGCAGGCCGCAAGTGGCTTCCTGGGTCTGCTGATCAACCCCGAAAACCCACGCGTGGTGGGCCCCGCCCTGGCGGATTCGATTACCGGCTTCTACGCTGCCTATGGCGTACTGGGCGCCCTGTTCGAACGCGCTCGCACCGGCGTAGGGCGCAAGGTCGAGGTCTCGATGCTGGAAGCCATGACGCATTTCAATCTGGATGCGTTTACGCATTACTACTCGGTGGGCGAGATCATGGGCCCTTACAGCCGGCCCAGCGTGTCGCAGTCTTATGTGATGCAGTGCGCAGACGGCAAGTGGCTGGCGTTACACATGTCGTCTCCCGAAAAATTCTGGCAGGGCCTTGCGCGTGCCATCGAACACGACACGCTGCTTCAGGATCCGCGCTTCGCCAACCGTGAGGGTCGCATCGCCAACCAAGAGGCGCTGATCAGCATTCTTTCGCCCATCTTCGCCAAGCACCCGCGCGCTGAATGGTGCCGCCGCCTCGAGGCCGAGGATGTCCCGCACGCGCCCATGTACGACACGAGTGAAGCCTTGGAAGATCCGCAGGCCAAGCATCTCGGGATTCTTGTGTCGGCCCAACACAAAACCATGGGCGAGTTCCGCACCGTGCGACCCCCCGATTCTTTCGATGGCGAACGCAGCACCGCGGTGCTG
>JAEZGR010000211.1 GCA_023437255.1 Pseudomonadota bacterium
ATCAGGTCGTGCGCGCCGTCCCACATGATCTGCACGCCCAGGCACAGCAGCAAGAAGGCGGACAGACGCATGACGACCGCGGTACCGTTGGGCCCGAGCCGGCGGATCACCTCGCCGGCGAATCGCAATACGAAGTAAACGGCAAGGCCCGCGACAAGCAGCCCCGAAAGCGAGCCGGATAGCTTGAAGGCAGCGCGCAGTGAGGCTTCGTGCTGCACCGTGGCGCCGACGGTAATGGCGGCCGACAGTGAACCGGGCCCCGCGATCATTGGAAACGCCAACGGATAGAAGGCCTTGGAACGGATCTGTTCGTAGGAATAGGTCTCTGCCATGTCCTGTGCATGGCGGGTGTCGGGGTCTGAAGCATTGATCAGGTTCCAGGCGGTGGCCACCACCAGCAGGCCGCCGCCCACCCGGATCACCGGAAGCGAAATGCCGAAGAAAGCCAGCACCATATTGCCGGCAATCAGCGCGCACACCAGCATGATCACGATGTTGATCGACACTTTCTTGGCCAGACGCGCCCGGGCCTGATGGCTCGCACCCTGCGTGAGCGTAAGGTAGATGGGGGCGGCCGCCGGGGGATTCAGAATCGGCAACAGGGTGGCCAGCGTGAACAGAAAGCTGCGGCTGAAGTCGAGAAAGAACAGGCTGATCATGGGGTGTCGAGGGTTGCCAGCACATCGCGCTCGAACTGCAACTGAGCACGGGGTTGTTCCAGGCGTTCTCCGCCAATAATGAAAATATCTTCGACGCGATCACCGAGCGTCATGATCTTGGCCATCTTGAGGTTGACGCCGTGGCCGGCGAACACCTGTGCCAGACTGTGCAGCAGACCCGGCCGGTCGGCGGCCGTGATCGACAGCCGCCACGATGCGCTGTGTTCATCGGGTTGCAATTCGACCGTGGGCACGATCGGAAACACGCGTGAGCGTCGAGAGTTGCGGCGCCACGCCAAGCCATGGTCAGGCGCACTGGAGGCACCTGGGTTGCGCAGGGCGAGCTCCAGCTCGTGTTCGAGCAGGCTGGCGCGCGACCGGTGATCTTTCTCGGGTTCGGGCAGCAACACCACAAAGCTGTCGAGCGCCCAACCGTGGTGCGTGGTGTGCACCCGGGCATCCTGCACGCTGTAGCGGCCCTCATCGAAATACCGGCAGATGGTCACGAACAGGTCCTCGCGGTCGGGGGTATAGACCAGCACCTGCAGGGCCTCGTTCTGGCCCAGCACGCGCACCTTCACCACCGGCTCGGCACTGTTCACGCAGCGATGCAGATGGCGCGTATGCCAGGCGATTTCGCTCGCCTCATGACGCAGGAAGTAGGCGACATCAAGCTGTGACCAGAAGGCGTCGCGGTCTTCATCGGCCAGGCCCATGCGCCGGATCTCGTCGATGGCTTCTTGTTTGCGCCGTGCGAGTACGGTGCCGGTGTCGGGCTGACTGTTGCCCAACGCGGTGAGACTCAGGCGGTACAGATCCTCGAGCAGCTTGCCCTTCCATGAGTTCCAGACGCGCGGGCTCGTGCCGCGGATGTCGGCCACGGTGAGCAGGTAAAGCGCAGTGAGGCGCCGCTCATCGCCCACTTGGGCGGTGAATTCGGCGATGACTGCGGGGTCGCTCAGGTCGCGTTTTTGCGCGACCGACGACATCAGCAGATGGCGTCGAACCAGAAACTCGCACAGATCGGCGTCGGCGCCGGTGATGCCGTGGTCCTTGCAGAAGCGCCGCACTTCCTGCGCACCCAGTTCGGAGTGGTCGCCGCCGCGGCCCTTGGCGATATCGTGAAACAGCGCTGCCACGTAGATGAGCCAGTGATTCTCGAACTCGGCGATCAGCTGGCTGGCGAGCGGGTATTCCTGCGCGTGTTCGGGCATGGTGAAGCGCCGCAGGTTGCGGATCACCATGAGGGTGTGCTGGTCGACCGTATAGGCGTGAAAGAGGTCATGCTGCATCTGGCCGACGATGCGTCTGAACACCGGAAGATAGCGCGGCAGAATGTTCAGCATGGTCATGCGGCGCAGTGCATGCACGATGCCACGCGGCTGCTGCAGTATCTGTATGAACTGATGCCGATTTACGGGGTTGCGGCGGAATTGCGTGTCGATGTGACGCCGCGCATGCCACATGGCACGCAGCGTATGGGCGGTCATGCCCGTGAGTTCGCTGCGTTCCTGCATGATCAGAAACGCGCGCAGGATCAGCGCGGGATTGCGTTCGAAACCATCGTCGCGGCGTATGGCCAGGCGCCCGCGGACCATGCCGAAATCTGTGTCGATGACTTGGTACTGATCGAGCGGCAGTGGAAAGAGGCGTTCCTCGATGGTCTGCAGCAAAATGGCGTTCAGCTGGCAGACAACGCGGGCCGCCCAGTAATAGCGCTGCATGAGCAGCTCGCTTGGCCGGCGGGTCTTGGTGGCTTCGAATCCATACACATCGGCCAGAGAAGGCTGCAGGTCGAACAAGAGGCGGTCCTCACGGCGCCCCGCCAGCAGGTGCAGCTCGATGCGCAGCCGCTTGAAGGCCTGTTCGGCACGACGCAGCGCACGCAGTTCGGCAGGCGTAAGGCCATCGTTGCGTGCGATTTCTGCCCAGGTCATGCCCATGCCGGCCGCCTGAGCCATCCAGAGCACCACCTGCAGGTCGCGCAGCGCCCCGGGTGATTCCTTGCAGTTCGGCTCGAGGGCATAGGG
>JAEZGR010000228.1 GCA_023437255.1 Pseudomonadota bacterium
CCCATCGCCATGGAAGAAGGTCTGCGCTTCGCTATCCGTGAAGGCGGCCGTACCGTGGGCGCCGGCGTCGTTGCCAGCATCATCGAGTAAAATTGCTCGCCCAGGCCGGGGCGGTTTTCGCCCCGGTTCCTTCGTTCTTTAGGAATACCCATGAAAAACCAGAAGATCCGCATCCGCCTGAAAGCGTTCGACTACAAGCTCATCGACCAGTCGGCCGCCGAAATCGTGGATACCGCCAAGCGCACCGGTGCTGTCGTGCGTGGTCCGGTTCCCCTGCCTACGCGGATTCGTCGCTACGACGTCCTGCGCTCGCCGCACGTTAACAAGACCTCGCGCGACCAGTTCGAAATGCGCACTCATCAGCGCCTCATGGATATCGTTGATCCCACCGACAAGACTGTTGACGCGCTCATGCGCCTCGACCTGCCTGCCGGTGTCGACGTCGAGATCGCGCTGCAGTAATTGCGATCAGCCTCAGGGCTAGTCGAAACGCCATGCTATTCAGCATGGCGTTTTTCGTTTAAGGTCGGTGAAGCAGCACTGACGCTGCGCTGCCGGTGGGGGTGCAAGTCGCCCACACGAAAGGAGCCAATGCCGATGCCCACACATGGCCTGGCCGCATGCCGCACACACACGGCACAAAGATTTTTTCTGGCGCTCACCACACTGCTGTTTCTCTGGTTGGCGTTGCCGCCGCCCGCCGCGGCGGCCGCTGCCGAGTCCGCGCCGACCGCCTGCAATGGCGGAGAGGCGGTGCGATTCGCGGATCAGAACTGGGAAAGTGCCGCCTTCACCACACATGTCCTGGCCCGCATCCTCACCGATGCGTTTGGCTGCAAGACCGAAGTGGTTCCCGGCACGCCGGCAGCAGCCGAAGCCGCGCTCGCACAGAACGACCTGCACATCATTTCCGAAATCTGGACCGGCCGCTCGCCAATTATTGAAGACGCCATCGCCGCGGGCAGCGTCAAGGTGGTGGGCGACACGCTCCAGGGCGGGGCGGAGCAGGGCTGGTATGTGCCGGAGTTCGTCGTCAAGGGGGACCCCGAGCGGGGTATCAAACCGCTTGCGCCTGATCTGCACACCTGGCAAGACCTGGCGCAGTACAAGTCGCTTTTTCGTGACCCGGAGTCCCCCGACAAGGGGCGCTTTCTGAATTGCCCCACGGGCTGGGTGTGTGAAGCGACCAACTCGCGTCTGCTGAGCCTGTATGGGCTCGACGAGCACTACACCAACTTCCGAGCCGGAACCGGGGCGGCGCTCGACGCGGCGATCAGCTCCGCACACGAACGCGGCCAGCCGCTGCTTTTCTATTATTGGGCGCCGGCCGGTCTCATGGCCAAGTATCGGCTGCACCGCATCGAACTACCGCCCTTCAATCAGGCCTGCTGGGAAACGATAGTCAGCGGCGAGGGCAAGCCTTGCCCCACCGATTTCCTCAAGGCACGACTTGCCATTGCGGTGTCTGCGCCGTTTGCCGATGCCAACCCGGAGATCACGGCATTCTTCGAACGCGTGAGCTTTGAACCCGATCAGCTGAACCGCGCCATTCTGGAGATGACCGAACAGCGCGTCGCGGGCGATGCCATGGCCGAACGCTTTCTCAAGCAGCACCCCGCGCTCTGGCAGGGTTGGCTCGACGCTGCTCGCGCCTCACGCCTCGAAGCGTCGCTCTTCGGTGACGCGCAGCAACGCGCCTTCAGCATCTTCCCGGAGTGGTCGGCGGCGGAGTTCGTGAACCGCAATCTGTCGCAGGCGGTCAAGGCGTGGGGCACGGCGTTCCGCCAGGCGGGCGACCTGTTGCTGGTGTGGGTGTTGTTACCCGTGGAGAACCTGCTCATGGCGGTGCCCGCGGCGCTGTTGCTCGCCGTTGTGGCGGCGCTGGCCTGGCATGCCACACGCAAGCCGGTGGCCACCGCGCTGTATGTGCTGGGCCTGTACCTGATAGGCGCGGTAGGCCTGTGGGACAAGCTCATACAGACCTTCGCCCTGGTCTTGGTGTCGACCCTGCTGTCGATTCTTATCGGCATTCCGGTGGGCATACTGGCCGCGGCTAGTCGTCGCTTACGCCGCGTGCTCGTGCCGGTCATGGATGTCATGCAGACTTTGCCCAGCTTCGTCTATCTGATACCCGTACTGATGCTGTTTGGTCTGGGCAAGGTCCCGGCGCTCATCGCCACGGTCGTCTATGCGGTGCCGCCGCTCATCCGGCTGACCGTGCTGGGTCTGCAGCAGGTCGATCCGGCCGCCAAGGAAGCTGCCCAGTCCTTCGGGGTCACGCCGTGGCAGATGCTGACGCGTGTCACCCTGCCGCTGGCCCGCCCAAGTATCATGGCCGGCATCAACCAGACCACCATGATGGCCCTGGCCATGGTCGTGGTGGCGTCGATGATCGGTGCGCGCGGGTTGGGTGAAGACGTGCTCGCAGGCATCCAGACCCTCGATATTGGGCGAGGCCTGCAAGCCGGTATCGCTATCGTCATTCTTGCAATTGTCATCGACCGCATCACTCAGGCATACGGGCGCGCACGCCGGAGGCCACGATGAACACCGAAAAGATCCGCATCGAAGACGTCTACAAGGTATACGGCCGCAACGAAGCGCGTGCCGTCGAGATGCTGCGCGCCGGCGCCGGCCGTCAGGAAGTGCACGAATCTACTGGCTGCACGGTGGGCCTGGCGGGCGTGAATGCCTCCATTCCCGAAGGCCGCGTGACGTGCGTGATGGGTCTCTCCGGGTCGGGCAAGTCAACGCTTGTACGCCACCTGAACCGCCTCATCGATCCATCGGCCGGCCGGATACTGCTCGATGGGCGCAACATCCTCGACCTCGACATGCCGGCCTTACGCGAATTGCGCAGGCACAAGATCAGCATGGTGTTCCAGGCGTTCGGGCTCATGCCGCACATGAACGTGCTCGATAACGTGGCCTTTGGCCTGCACGTCCGTGGCGAAAGCCGGCAGCAGGCGCATGAAGTGGCCACTCAATGGCTTGAGCGCGTGGGGTTGGCCGAATACAGCCGCCATTACCCCGACGAACTGTCGGGCGGCATGCGTCAGCGCGTGGGGCTTGCCCGCGCACTGGCGATCGATGCCGATGTATTGCTCATGGACGAAGCCTTTTCGGCGCTCGATCCACTCATACGCTACGACATGCAGGATCAACTGCTCGACCTGCAGCAGCGGCTGCGCAAGACCATCGTGTTCATCACCCATGACATCGCCGAAGCACTGCGCCTGGGCGATCGCATCATCGTGCTGCGCGACGGCCGCGTTGAGCAGATTGGAACGCCCGACGAGATCCGTGAGCAGCCGGTCAACGAGTATGTGGAGCGCTTCGTCGCACACCGCGCCAGCTGAACTTCCGCAGCGTTGTAGCCGATGCGCCACCCCCTTCGGGAAACTCTCGATGCCTCAAGGGCTTGCATAAAAGGCGTGCTTGCGTTAAAGCGCCGGGCCATGTTAAATTAAAG
>JAEZGR010000267.1 GCA_023437255.1 Pseudomonadota bacterium
GGTGTCATCAGTTCGGTGGCGCTGCTGTTCTACCTGATTGCCAGTCGTCGCCTGCCCCTGGGCCTTTTCGGCGTGCTCACCTATGTCGAGCCGGTGCTGTTGTTCTGGGTGGCTTTTCTGCTGCTGGGCGAGCCGGTCACGTTGCGGGCCTGGTTCACCTACGTGCCGATCTGGATTGCCGTGATGCTGCTGGTCTGCGAAGGGGTGCTGACGCTGCGCAAGGGCACGCGCGCCGGGTAGAAACCGCGTCGCCGTCGCATAATGAAAATGCCCGCGCCGAAGCGCGGGCATTTGTGTTTGTGGGGCAGGGGAGGGGTGGCGCTTGCCACCGCCGGCCCGCTCAGTCAGTCGCGGTCGCCGCCGAAGATGCCCAGGAGCATCAGCAGGTTGCTGAAGATGTTGTACAGGTCGAGGTAAACGGCCAGGGTGGCAGAGACATAGTTGGTTTCGCCGCCGTTGATGATGCGTTGCAGGTCGACCAGCAACAGTGCCGAGAAGATGCCGATGGCCATGACCGACACGGTGAGCATGAGCGCCGGCAGCTGCAGGAAGATGTTGGCCAGCGACGCGACGATCAGGATCACCACGCCGATGAACAGGAACTTCTGCATGCCCGAGAAGTCGCGCTTGGTGGTGCTGGCCACCGTGGCCATGGTGCCGAACACCGCTGCGGTACCGCCAAAGGCCAGCATGATCAGCTGTGCGCCATTACCCATGCCCAGTACAAAGCCCAGCAGGCGTGAAAGCATCAGCCACATGAAGAAGGTGAAGCCCAGCAGCAGGACGACGCCCAGAGAGCTGTTCTTGTTGCGCTCGATGGCGAACATCAGGCCGAACGCGCCGATCAGGAAGAAGATGGCGGTCATGCCCGGGCTCTGGCCCATGATCTGGTTGAAGCCGGTGGAAAGCCCCACCATGGCACCCAGAACGGTGGGCACCATTGACAGCGCCAGCAGCCAATACGTATTGCGCAGGACCTTGTTGCGCGTAGCCTGCGAAATCGCGGTACCGTAGCCGGCCTGGCCGGGAATCGGTTGACGAAAATCGTTCATTTTTGAACCTCTGTTTGAATGAGAACGCGCGGTTGCGCACCATGTCGAGAGCTTAACTTACAGAAAGCTGACATATCAAGCGCCAGTGAGGCAAGAAGAGGGCCCGCGCTAGCTTCCCGAGATATCGAAGGCACGCAGTTCGTGGCCCGCTTCCTGGTAAGTGCGCCACCGCTGCCGCGCGGCTGCCCTGTCTTCGGGGTGATCGGAGACGATTTCCAGAATGCGCGCAAATTGCCCACCGGCGGGCGGGCACTCGGTGTCGAGATTGAGCAGCCAGGTGTTGTCGTTGGCCAGGGCGGGATCGGGTGCGCGTGGCTCGAGGAGCACCGGCGTGCACGCCGCCAGTGGATCGTCGGACATGACATGCGGCACGAAGGCCGTTGATTCAAACTGCCACAGAAGGCGGTCGAACTTGGCGAGCCGTGCCGCGTTGGTCGTGAACACAATGAGCCGCCGCCCGGCTGCCACCTGCTTGCGCGTGACATCGCAAGCCTTGAGCAGCCGGTTGGCGGCGCCGAACGCAAAGTCGACTCTGACCTGCATCACTCGCCGGCTTGGGCCAGCAGGAACTGGGTGAGCATGGGCACTGGGCGGCCGGTCGCGCCCTTGTCCTTGCCACTCTTCCAGGCCGTGCCCGCGATGTCGAGGTGGGCCCAGCGATAGCTCTTGGTGTAGCGCGACAGGAAGCAGGCCGCCGTGACCGAACCTGCCGGCATGCCACCAATGTTCGCCATGTCGGCAAAGCGGGAGCGCAGCTGTTCCTGGTAGGCGTCGTCGAGCGGCATGCGCCAGGCGGTGTCGCCGGCTTCGCGGCCGGCGGCCAGCAGATCGTTGGCGAGCGCGTCATCTTTGCTGAACAGGCCGGTGTTCACATGGCCCAGCGCCACCACGCAGGCGCCGGTGAGCGTGGCGATATCGATCACGGCTTCGGGTTTGAACCGCTCGGCATAGGTGAGCGCATCGCACAGTACCAGGCGGCCTTCCGCGTCGGTGTTGAGGATCTCGATGGTCTGGCCGGACATGCTGGTGACCACGTCGCCGGGTTTGTTGGCGCGGCCGCTGGGCATGTTCTCGCAGGACGCAACCAGACCGATGACCTCGCGGTCGAGCTCGAGCTCGGCGACCGCCCGCATGGTGCCCAGCACGCTTGCCGCGCCGCACATGTCGTATTTCATTTCGTCCATGTTGGCTGCGGGCTTGATGGAAATGCCGCCCGAATCGAAGGTGAGGCCCTTGCCCACCAGCACGATGGGCGCCTTGCCCTTGGACTTGCCGCCCTTGGGCGCGTGCCGCAACACGATGAAGACGGGCGGTTCGTCGGAACCGCGGGCCACCGACAGGAAGGCGCCCATGCCTTCGGCTTCGATCTGCTTGCGCTCGAGCACCTGGACCTTGAGTGACTTGAATTCCTTGGCGAGCTTCTTGGCGGTGTCGCCAAGATAGGTGGGTGTGCAGATATTGGGAGGCAGATCGCCCAGCGCGCGGGCCAGGTTCATGCCATTGCCGATGGCCGCGCCCTCTGTCAGGCCGGCCTGGGCTTCAGGGGCGGCGCTGCGGCTGACCCAGAGCGAGAGCCGCTTCAGGCGCGGGGCCGGTTCGCGGTCTTTTGTGAGGGTGGCTTCGTAACGATAGCCGGCCTGCAGGGCCCCCGAGGCCAGGGCGCGTGCGCGCGCGCGCAGGGTGCTGCCTTCGCACTCAATGCTGGCCAGGGCGGACGTGCCTTCGCTCACGTTCAGGCCCGCGCACACCGACGCGAAATTGCGTTCGGCTGCGGCATGCACCGCGGCGCTGTACGATTCCTGCTTGCCCAGACCGATGAGCACCACGCGCTCGGCCTTGACGCCGGGCAGGTTGCGCAGCACGGCGTGCGTGTTGGCCTTGCCCCGGAACTCGGATTTGACGACAGCACGGACGGCGCCTTCAGCGGCGCGATCAATGACTTCAGCCGGCGCGCTGAGCACGCCATCTTCGAAAACGCCGATGCCCAGTGCTGGGGAGCGAAGTTGCTGAAGGCCGGCGGTGGTCTGTGTGCTAAATTCCATTCAGATTTCCTGTTGTGATCTCGGGATGCCGACGATTATCCCGCAAATTCACTTATGTCACTATTCAAGCGTTCCGTCGTATCCGAGATCCTCAGTCATGCAGGCGTGGTGCTGTCCACCCTGCTGGTCGTCTGGTTGAGCGTGCTGCTGGTGCGTCTGCTGGGCGAAGCGGCCAACGGTTCCATCGGTGCCGACGTGGTCGTGGGCCTTGCCGCGTTCTCCAGCATCACCGCGCTGCCCGTCATTCTGTCGGTTTCGCTCTTCATTGCCGTGCTCACCACGATCACCCGCAATTTCCGGGAATCGGAAATGGTGGTGTGGTTTGCCAGCGGCCTGTCGCTGCGCGACTGGATCGGGCCCGTGTTGCGGGTGGCCGTGCCGTTTGCCGTGGTGATCGCGTTGCTGACCCTCATGGCGTCGCCCTGGGCGTACCGTCAGATCAGCGAGTATCGGCAACGCTACGAGCAGCGTTCCGACCTTTCCAAGATTGCTGCCGGCCAGTTCATTGAAACCAGCGACGGCGAACGCGTGTTCTTCACGGAAGAGCCCACCGACCCCAGCCAGGAGATCGGCAACATTATCGCGCGCGTCATCGACAAGGAATGGGTCAGCATCGTGACGGCCGAAAGTGCCCGTATCGAGGAGCAGGACAACGGCGACCGTTTCCTGGTGCTGAGTGAGGGGCACCGCTACGATCTGCAGCCGGGCAAGCCGATCTTCCGGCTGGTGGACTTCGATCGGTACGGAGTGCGACTCGAGAGCGACGCAGCACAGAGTTCCCCCGAGGCGGTGCGCGCGCGTGCTGAAGAGAACATCAAGGCCCGCCCCACCACGACCTTGCTGAGCGACGATAACGACGTGGCGCGCTCTCAGGTCATGTGGCGTCTGGCCTTGCCCATTGCCGCCCTGAACCTTGCGTTGCTGGCCATTCCTCTGGGAGCGGTCAACCCTCGACTGGGGCGTTCGGGCGACATTCTCATTGCCGGGCTGGTCGGCCTGCTTTACATGAATCTCATCAATCTGTCGCGGGGCTGGATCGCCCACGGCAGGCTCGATTTCTATCTGGGCGTCTGGGCCGTGCACGCCCTGTTTGCCGGCCTGATGGCCTGGATGATGTGGCGCAAGCTGCGCGTGCGCAAACCGCGCAGCGCCCGCCGTGCCGTGGCGGTCGGCGCACCCGATTGATCACGTCGTGAAACAGGTGGTGTGCGCAAAAGTGTGGCGCTAAACTGCAAAAGCAGTACACGAATAACTATACGTACCACACGGAGACAAAGCTATGAAAGCACCACACAAGTTGGCAGTGCTCGCCGCATGCTGCCTGGGCGCCGGCGTTGCCCAGGCGGCTGCTCCCGCTGTGAAGATCGGCATTCTCACCGACATGTCCGGCACGTATGCCGCCATGGGCGGTGCGGGTTCGGTGGCGGCTGCGCAGCTGGCGATCGATGATTGCCTGGCCAACGAATGCAAGGGCATGGATATCTCGCTGGTGTCAGCCGACAACCAGAACAAGGCCGACATCGGTGCCGCCAAGGCGCGGGAATGGTTCGACCGCGACGGCGTGACCGCCATTGCCGACCTGACCAATTCGGCCGTGGCGCTGGCGGTGCAGGACATCGCACGCGAAAAGAACCGGGTGGCCATGTTTTCGGGCCCGGCCACCAGCGCACTCACCAACGACAAATGCTCGCCGGTCGGCTTTCACTGGATGTTCGACGTGTACTCGCAGTCGGTGGGTGGGGTGAAGGCCTCGATCGACAAGGGCGGCAAGTCCTGGTATTTCATCACTGTTGACTACGCCTTCGGCCATTCGCTGCAGAAGGGCGCCGAAGAGATGGTCAAGGCGCAGAGCGGTACGGTGGTCGGCTCGGTTCTGCATCCGCTGAATGTGCCGGATTTCGCTTCCTACCTGCTGCAGGCGCA
Source organism: Pseudomonadota bacterium (assembly GCA_023437255.1). Classification (GTDB taxonomy): domain Bacteria; phylum Pseudomonadota; class Gammaproteobacteria; order Burkholderiales; family Burkholderiaceae_B; genus Yanghanlia. The sequence continues at coordinate 5,018 of JAEZGR010000267.1, forward strand.
AAGCTCCAAGGCGCAGGTCGTGGCACTGGCAAACAGCGGCGCCGACGTGGTCAACGCCATCAAGCAGGCGCGCGAATTCGGCATCGTCGAAGGCGGTCAGCGCCTATCCTCCTTGCTGATCTTCCTGTCCGACGTGAAGGCGCTGGGGCTCGACAACGGTCAGGGCCTCACCTATGTCGACGGCTTTTACTGGGATTACGACGAAGGCACGCGCAAGTGGTCGGAACGCTTCGAAAAGGCCTTCCGCGGGGTGAAGCCCACCATGACCCATGCCGGCGTCTATTCCAGCGTGCTGCATTATCTCCGTGCGGTCGCGGCGGCCCAGTCTGTCGACGGCGAGGTCGTTGCCCAGAAGATGCGCGAAATCCCGATTCGCGATGACGTCATGCGCAACGCCGCCATCCGCCCCGATGGCCGGGTGATCCACGACATGTACCTGTACGAGGTCAAGAAGCCGTCCGAGTCGCAGCATGAGTGGGACCTAGCCAAGCTGGTCGCCACCATTCCTGCCGAAGAGGCCTTCCAGCCGCTTGAGCAGAGCACCTGCTCCCTGGTCAAGAAGAGCAGCTGATACGCCTGCCACCGATTGAAGGAGATCACAATGAATGCAGTACCACAGCCGAACGAGGTTCCGCGCATCCCGATGCTGATCGGGGGCGAGCTGGTGCAGTCACAGACAACCGAATGGCGCGATGTCATCAATCCCGCCACCCAGGAAGTGGTGGCCCAGGTGCCGTTCTGCACCCGCGAGGAACTCGACCGGGCCGTCGCGAATGCCAAAGAGGCATTCGAGAGCTGGCGCAACAGCAGTCAGGGCACACGCATGCGTGTCATGCTCAATCTGCAGAAGCTGGTGCGCGACAACACGGCGGCCCTGGCCAAGGCGATCACCCTGGAACACGGCAAAACGCTGCCCGACGCCGAAGGCGAGGTGGGTCGCGGGCTCGAGGTGATCGAGCACGCCTGCGCCATCACCAGCCTGCAGCTGGGCGAATACGCCGAGAACGCCGCCAGTGGTATTGACGTCTACACGGTGATCCAGCCGCTGGGTGTGTGCGCAGGCATTACGGCGTTCAACTTCCCCGTGATGCTGCCGTCGTTCATGTTCCCCATCGCGGTCGCCTGCGGCAACACCTTTGTTCTGAAGCCTTCCGAACAGGATCCAAGCTCCGCCCTCATGCTGGCGCAGCTTGCCCTTGAGGCGGGTCTTCCGCCAGGGGTGTTGAATGTGGTGCACGGCGGGCCCGACATCGCCAACGGGCTGTGCGAGCATCCCGACATTCAGGCGGTCTCCTTCATCGGTTCCACTCGGGTCGGCACCGAGATCTACCGGCGCGCGTCCGAACACGGCAAACGTTGTCAGGCCATGATGGGTGCCAAGAACCATTGCGTCATATTGCCCGATGCCGACCGCGAGGTGGCGCTCAACCAGCTTGTGGGTGCCGCGTTCGGGGCGGCGGGGCAACGCTGCATGGCCACTTCGGTGGCGGTGTTCGTGGGCGAAAGCCGCGAGTGGATTCCCGACTTCGTCGAACGTGCCCGCAAGCTCAAGGTGAACGTCGGTACCGACCGGCAGGCCGACCTGGGGCCCCTGGTTTCCCAAGCTGCCCGCAAGCGCGTCGAAGGCCTGATCCAGAAGGGGATGGACGAAGGTGCGGAGCTGCTCCTCGATGGCCGCAACATCCAGGTGCCGGGTTACGAGCGCGGCAACTTCGTGGGCCCCACGGTGTTTGCGGGGGTCAAGGCCGACATGACCATCTATCAGGAAGAAATCTTCGGGCCGGTGCTGTGCATTGTGTCGGCCGAGACGCTCGACGATGCGATCGCCTTCATCAATGCCAACCCAAATGGCAATGGCGTGGCGCTGTTCACGCAAGACGGTGGTAATGCACGCTACTTCCAGAACAACGTCAATGTGGGCCAGATCGGCATCAATATCCCGATTCCCGTGCCGGTGGCCTGGTTCAGTTTCACCGGTTCGCGCGCATCGAAGCTGGGCGACCTGGGGCCCAACGGCAAGCAGGCGGTGCAGTTCTGGACACAGACGAAAACCGTCACCGCTCGCTGGTCCGCTCATGCGCAGGGCATCAACACCACGATTTCTATGAAGTAAGCATATAGCGGAAAATAATATAGAAGAACTTCGTTATTACATATAATATCCGAGCACAGGTGCCGGCAG
>JAEZGR010000304.1 GCA_023437255.1 Pseudomonadota bacterium
CCGGGTGACGCCTCGCCGGCCGAAATGCGCACATGGCTGATCACGGCGCCGCCCTTTTGGGCCAGACCGGTGACATCCAGCACAGAAGCGGCACGCCCTTCAAGATTGGCCGCCATCGACACAATCGCGCCGATGGTGACCACCCCTGTTCCCCCCACGCCCACGACCAGTACGCTGCTGTCGCGCGGCGCAAGGTCTTTCGGCTCGGGTAGTCGATCCAGCAGGGCGTTCAATCGCGCACGGTGAGAATCGGACACGGTGTTCTTGCCCTTGCGGGGTGTCGCGCCTTCGACCGATACAAAGCTGGGGCAAAAGCCATCGGCGCAGGTGTAATCCTTGTTGCATGATGACTGGTCGATGGCACGTTTGCGCCCGAACGGGGTTTCGACGGGTACGATCGAGAGGCAGTTCGATTGCACGCCGCAATCGCCGCAGCCCTCGCAAACGGCGGTATTGATGAACAGGCGGCGCGACGGCTCGGGCATTTCCTTTTTCTTGCGCCGACGGCGCTTCTCCGCGGCACAGGTCTGGTCGTGAATCAATACGGTCACGCCCTTCATTTCACGCAGATCGCGTTGCACGGCGTCGAGTTCGCGGCGATGGTGAACCCGCACGCCCGCCGGGAGCGTGACGCCACGGTAGCGTTCCGGCTCATCGGTGGTCACCACCACATGGCGGGCGCCTTCTCCCAACAGCTGCTGGCACAGGCCCGGAACGGATATCGGCCCGTCGACCGGCTGACCGCCCGTCATGGCCACTGCGTCGTTGAAGAGGATCTTGTAGGTCATGTCGACCTTGGCGGCAACCGCCTGCCGAATGGCCAGCAGCCCCGAGTGAAAGTAGGTGCCTTCACCCATGTTCTGGAAGACGTGGCCGCTGTCCACGAACGTATTCAGGCCGACCCAGTCCACGCCTTCGCCGCCCATCTGTGTCAGCCCCGACGTACTGCGGTTCATCCACGTGGCCATGTAATGGCAGCCGACGCCGCCCATTGCGTGGCTGCCTTCAGGCACGCGGGTCGACGTGCTGTGCGGGCACCCGGAACAGAAGTAGGGGCGGCGCAGGGTGATGTCCTGAGGAACCGGCGCTGCCTGTGGAGCCAGGTGGGGCAGGCGAAGCTGGATGGCTTGCTCCAGCCACGTCCGAAGCGCTTTGGCCACAAGCGAGGGCGAGAGTTGGCCGGCGCCCGGCACAAGCACGGTGTTATCCGTACCGCGCTTGCCATGTACGGTGGGGCGCTGCGCGGCGTTATAGAAGTAGTCCTTGACCTGGTCTTCGACCATCGGGTCCTTTTCCTCGACGATCAGAATATGGTCCAGGCCGCGTGCAAAGGAGGCGAGGGTATCGGTACACAGCGGCCACACCAGGCCGATCTGCAGATGCCGGATCTCGGGCAGCGCCACATGCTCGTCGCATAGCCGGCCCAGTACGTCGTTCACGTCGAGCGTGGCCTTGCCCACGCTGATGATGCCCAGCTTCGCCTGCGGCGCGGGCACCAGCAGGCGATCCAGAGAATGCGTGCGGGCGAACAGCCGCACCGCCTCGAGACGCTGTTCCATGCGTTCTTCGATCGCGGGGGTCAGGAATTCGCGGGCGCTGTATTCGCGGCGATGCAGAAGCAACGCTTCGGCGGGCATCTCGAAGCCGGGCACTGTGGCCGGCACGAAACTGCGACCGCTCTCGACGGTTTCGGTAATGGCCTTGAAAGCGACCCATGCGCCCGAGAAGCGGGACAGCGACCAGCCCCACAGGCCGAAGTGCTCGTAGTCTTCGATACAGGCCGGGTGGATGACCGGAATGCGCCACGAGGCCAGGGTTGCGTCGCTGGCGTGCGGGATCGAGGAGGAGGCGGCCGTGTGGTCGTCGCCCACGACCAGCAGCACGCCGCCGTTACGTGATGCTCCAGCGGCATTGCCGTGATGCAGGGCGTCGCCGGCACGGTCGACGCCTGGCCCCTTGCCGTACCACATGCCAAACACGCCATCCACTTTGCGTTGGGGGTGCAGGCCCGCCTGTTGGGACCCCATGACCATTGTCGCGGCCAGGTCTTCGTTGATGGCCGGCACAAAGCGGATGTCATGGGCGTCGAGCGCCTTCTGCGCACGCCACATGGTCTGGTCGACCCCGCCCAGCGGGGATCCGCGGTAGCCGCTCACGAAGCCCGCGGTATTCAAACCGCGTTCCCGATCGCGCCGTCTTTGCGCCAGCAGCATGCGCACGAGCGCCTGCGTGCCGGTCAGAAATATGCGCTCGCCCTGCACGGTGAGGTTGTCGTCGAGCCGGTATTCACGGGGTTTTGGGTTTGCTGCCATGATGATCCTCCTTCACCCCATGATAGGTAGGGTTGGCTACCCGTTCATTGCGTATTGATGTCGTAGAATCCCTTTAAATCGAAATGAATGTTTCGTTTGTGAGGGAAACGTGGACAAAATTGATCTGCGCATACTCAATGCGCTGCAGGCCGACGGGCGCACCTCGGCACAACAGGTGTCGGAGAAGGTCGGCTTGTCAGCGGCGCCGGTGTGGCGGCGCATCAAGGCGCTCGAGTCCGCACGCGTGATTCAGGGCTATCACGCCCGCGTCGATCGCCATAAGGTCGGGCTCGGGGCTTGCATGTTCACGCAGATCAGTCTCGAGCGGCATTCCGCCGAGGTGGTCGAAAACTTTGAACGCGCGGTGATGAACACGCCCGAGATCATGGAGTGCCACGTTGTCACGGGCGATTCCGATTTTCTGCTGAAAATCCTGGTGGAAAGCCCCGAGGCTTACGACGCTTTTCTCCACCGGTTTTTGTTCAATCTGCCGGGGGTCAGGCAGACACGGACCATCGTGGCGTTACGGGAGATCAAGCACGAGACCCGCCTGCCAATCAAGGATTGACGCAGCGTTCGAAGATTGACGCAGCATTTGAAGATCGACGCAGCATTTGAAGATTGACCCAGCGTTACACGACAAGAGCCAGGAGTTGTGACCATGTCGAAACCGTCATTGCGCGCAGGCCGTTTTCTTGCGCTGACTCTAATTGCCGTACTGGCGGGCTGCGCTGCGCCCCGGCCCGAACGCGCACCAGAGCGCCCCGATACCAGTTGCAAAGCGGCCGCGCCGGGAGACAGTCTGGTGGGCAACTGGCTGAGCGTTCGCCGCGAATCGGGCGTGGCAGGAGAACTGCGCAGTTTTTTTGCCCTTCAGGCCGACGGCACCATGAACTACGCCGAACAATTGCGACGCCCGAAGCACCCGCCGCAAGGGCTCGCCGAAACCGGCTGCTGGCATCGCGAGGGCAGCACGCTCGTGTTGCGCACGGTGGAATCGAACGGATCACCGGTCGATCTGGACGACCCCATTTACGTGAATCGCTACCAGATCACGCGCGAGTCTGTAGAGCGGCTGGGGCTGACCACGCCCGACGGCGCCAGGATTGACGCCCGGCGCATGCCGCCCGATTATCGACTCGCCTGGTGATCAGGCGCGAGGCGCCACGGCATCGAGGCGCTCGAGCACACGCTCGCGGCCGAGAATGGCCAGCACGGGGCCGATAGACGGCGTCTGCTTGTGACCGGTCACCACGATGCGGAGGGGAATGCCCAATTTTGGCATCTTCACGCCGTGGGTGGTCAGCAGCGACTTGATCAAAGCGTCGATGGCGTCGGCTGTCCATTCGGGAAGGGCGCGGGCCTGAGCGGCGAAATCTGCAAGCAGGGTGTGCGCGAGGTCGTCGACATGGGCTTGGAAGAGCTCGGTGTCGGCCGGCGTGTACGGTTGGCAAAACAGCATCGCGCCCTCGGCGAGTTCGTTCAGCGTTTCGGCGCGATCCTTGAGCAGGCCCATGACGGCGCCCAGATCGACGGCCTGCGGATCACCGCCCAGATCGGCAATGCGCGGTGCCACCCGGCGTGCCAAGTCTTCGTCGGATGAGTTCTTGATGTAGTGCGCGTTCACCCAATTGAGCTTTTTTGGGTCCCATTGCGCGGCGGACTTGGTGAGCGTGGTTGCATCGAACCATTCGATGAGCTGTTCACGGCTGAAGAGCTCGTCGTTGCCGTGGCTCCATCCCAGGCGGGCCAGGTAATTGATCATGGCGTCTGGCAGATAGCCTGCCTTGTCGTATTCCATGACGCTGACCGCACCGTGCCGCTTCGACAGCTTTTCGCCGTCGGGCCCGAGGATCATGGGCACGTGGCCGTACACCGGCGGCTGCGCGCCAAGCGCGCGCAGAATGTTGATCTGACGCGGGGTGTTGTTGACGTGGTCGTCGCCGCGGATCACATGGGTGATACGCATGTCCCAGTCGTCGACTACCACACAGAAATTGTAGGTGGGCGTGCCGTCGGGGCGCGCAATGATCAGGTCGTCGAGCTCGCCGTTATCAAAGCTGATCGGGCCCTTGACCAGATCGTTCCATCCGGTCACGCCGTCTTGTGGGTTTCGAAAGCGCACCACGGGTGAGCGGCCGGCCGGAACGGGCGGCAGGGTCTTGCCGGGTTCCGGGCGCCATGTGCCGTCGTAGCGTGGTTTCAGGCCGACCGCGCGGGCCTTTTCTCGCATGGCCTCGACTTCTTCAGGCGTGCAGTAGCAGTGATACGCAGTGCCTTCCTCGAGCATGCGCGCAATGACCTCGCGGTAGCGATCCATGCGGCGCATCTGGTAGAAGGGGCCTTCGTCGGGTGTCAGCCCCAGCCACTCCATGCCATCGAGAATGGCCTGTACGGCCTCGGGGGTCGAGCGTTCGAGGTCGGTGTCTTCGATGCGCAGCACGAAGGTGCCCTTGTGATGGCGCGCGTAAGCCCATGAAAACAGGGCGGTGCGGGCGCCTCCCAGGTGCAGGAAACCGGTGGGCGAAGGGGCAAATCGGGTGCGAACGGCTGTCTGTGTGGTCATGGTATTGAAAAGGGCCGCGGCGTCGAAGCGTGACGGCAAGGTTGGCAAGGAGCTTCCGGTATTTTAGAGTAAGCGCGGTAGCACCAATAAAAAGGAAACCATGCTGCGTCACAGACTCGCTGCGTTGTTCGAACCGCGGGTGGCGGCGGTCATCTCCGACCGCCCTCTGCCCATCGAGGCAGAGATCCCGCCAAAGCTCGCCAGTTCGATCACTTTCATTCCGGTGGACGAGGCGGTTCGGGGCGAGGCGCCGTCCACGTTGAATGGCCTGGCCGACGGCGCACGGCTCGATCTGGTTCTGATCTGCGTGCCGCCGCAATCGCTGCCCGCCGTACTTGACGCCGTGCGTCAGTACCGCCCGCACACCGCGATATTGTTGGCGCACCCCGAACAGTCCGAAGACCCCCTCCAGGACATGGAGTACGTGCGCAGCTGGAGCACTCTGAACGACTGCCTGGTGCTGGGCCCGCGCTCATTCGGGGTGCAGCGGCCCTATCTGCGCATGAATCTCAGCCATCACCCACAGCGGGCCCGTGCCGGAAGGGTGGCGCTCGTCACGCAGTCACGCAGCATCGCGGCGGCCGTGCTCGACTGGGCGGCCGACGTCAGCCTGGGTTTTTCTTCGGTCATTTCCGTGGGCGATGAGGGGGCGATCGACGTTGCCGAAGTGCTCGACTACCTCTCGATGGACCCGCGCACCGACAGCATTGCGCTGTACCTCGAAGAAACCACGTCCTCGCGGCGGTTCACAAGCGCTGCGCGCGCGGCGGCCAGCGTAAAGCCCCTAATCGTGCTCAAGGTGGCTGAACCGCTCGATGCCGACCCCGTACATCTGGCAGGGTTCAATGCGCTTTTGCAACGCGTGGGCGCGGTTCGCATCCGGTATTTCGTTCAGTTGTTTTCGGCAATTAAGGTGCTGGTGCATACGCGTCGCCCGCGCGGCAAGCGGATCGCGTTGCTTTCGAACGGCGACGGCGCCGCACGCCTGGCGCTCGATGTCATGGGCAGCGCTTCAGACATCTATCGCGCCGAGTTGGCCACGAGCAGCAAGCAGGCCATGGCGGCCCTGCTCGAGAACGGCGCGCAGGTCGCCAATCCGGTCGTCACGTACGCGCCGCTTACCGCTGAGCGAATGCGCGGCCTGCTCGAAGTCCTGGTGGCCGACAAGGCGGTCGAGGGCGTGCTGGTGCTGCTCGCGCCCGATCCGCTTTCCGATCTCGAAAGCGTGGTGGGGGCCCTGGCAGAGATCGCCCCTGCTTCGGCCAAGCCTATCGTCACCTGTCTGATGGGCGACGCCACTGTGCGCCCCTTGCGACACATACTCGACGCGGCCGGCACGCCCGCCTTCCGCACGCCTGAAAGCGCTGCCAACGCCTTCGGCATTCTCGCGGCGTACCACTACAGCCAGAACGTGGCGCAGCAGATCCTGCCACCCGAACCGCTCAGTCGTCCGCCTGATGTCGAGCGCGCCAGGCGCATCGTGCGGGCCGCGCAGCGGCGGGGGCGCCTGGTTCTCTCGCCCGAAGAAACGCTCGATCTGCTGGCCTGCTTCCATATCCCGATTCAGTTCGGAGAGGCCACGCAAGACGTGCCGCCCATGGCCGTTCATGTGCGCACCGACCCCAAGTTCGGCCCCTGCATCAGCTTCGGGCGCGGTCTCGAATCCTTTGCGCGAGCCGAAGCCGCTGTCGACCTGCCGCCACTGAACGGTTATTTGGCGCGGCAGCTGGTGCAGCGCAGTGCCTTCTGGCAGAACACGCTGTCGCGCACGCTTACGCCGAATGCGTTCGAGTTTCTGCGCGAGGCGCTCGAACGCATTTCTCTGCTGGTGTCCGACGTGCCCGCGGTCGATACCTTGGAAGTTGATCCACTGTATGTAGACGGCGATGCCCTGGTCGCCGGGCGCATCGAGGTGCGCCTGGCCAGCGCGTCAATGCTGGTGTTGCCCGAGACAACGGGTTATCAGCACATGGCCATCCACCCGTATCCGCGGCATCTGGTTCAGAACCGCCAGATGCGCGACGGCACGGAATGGCAGCTGCGGCCGATACGCCCTGAAGACGCCGCGCCATTACAAGAGTTTGTGCGCGGGCTTTCCGATCAGTCGCGCTACATGCGCTTTGTGTCGATGCTGCGCGAGCTCACTCCGCGCATGCTTGCGCGTTACACGCGCATTGATTACCACCGAGAACTGGCGCTGGTGGCCACGGTACAAGAACCCAATCCCGAGCATCGCGGCCACCTGCGCGAACGCATCATTGGCTTTGCACACTACTTGCGCAATGCCGACGGCCGCGGTGCCGAGTATGCGCTCGTGATCGGTGACGACTGGCAGCGCTGTGGCCTGGGCTCACAGCTCATGCGCATGCTGATCGAGGCGGCGCAGGAGCAGGGCCTCACCTATATCGACGGTCTGGTGCTGGGCACCAACCGGCCGATGCTGGGGCTCATGTCATACCTTGGTTTTCGTATCGACCCCGATGAAGAAGACCCGAGCATGCGTCGGGTCTGGCTTGATCTGGGCGAATCGGGCCAATGAGCGGGCGCCCCCATGGGG
>JAEZGR010000332.1 GCA_023437255.1 Pseudomonadota bacterium
ATCAGGGTGAGCCCAGCCCCGCGCACGAGGGTCGCCCACGGGGCGAATTGTCCTCGATGCTGCCGCCCACGTCGTTCATATTCTTTTTGCAGAATCACGATCAGGTGGGGAACCGGGCCCGAGGCGAGCGGCTCACCGCGCTGTGCCGGGAGCGGCCGGGTGCTCTCAAGGCCGCCATTGCGCTGCAGTTGCTGTGCACTCAGATTCCGCTCATTTTCATGGGTGAGGAACTGGGCAGTGACACCCCGTTTCTCTACTTCACCAGTTTCTCGGACCCCGAGTTTGCGGCGAAGGTGGCGGAGGGCAGGCGCGCCGAGTTCGCTGCATTTCATGAGGGCGACCCCGAGTCGATTCCTGATCCCAACGCCTTGTCCACCTGGGACACGAGCCGGCTTGATGTCGGCGATGACGCGTCGGCACCGGAATGGAGCCGTTACTACCGGGAGCTTCTCGCGCTGCGCCGCCACTACCTTTGGCCGGGGCTGAGGGACAGCAGCTGTGAAGAGGTACAGGTCATTCAGGAAGCCTGCTTGGTTGCGCGGTGGCGATTGGGTAACGGCGCACGGCTGACCTTGATGTGCAATTTGTCCGAACGCAGCGCAGCAGTACTGCCGATGTCCCTGGAGGCAGGCGACACGGTGTTTCATGAAAGCGTGCAGGGTGCCACTGCTTCGGTGAAGGCCGGCGTCCTTCCGGCCTGCTGCACGGTGGCCGCCATACAGGTCGTCGCACGCGTAAAAAATGAAGCCGATCGTCGCGAGGCCGCCTGAGCATGGCGCAATCGATGGATGCCACTCTGAAGGCGCTGGCCGAAGAGGCGGGGCTGCTGCTGTCGTGGCGGGATGCGCACGGAGCGCAGCAGCATGTTGCGGCTGACACAGCCCGGGCGCTGCTGACGGCTCTGGAACTGCCCTGTTCGAGTGAGTCGCAGTGCCGTGAAAGCCTGAAGATGTTGCGCGATGAAAGCCAGTCGGCCTCGCCGCCGATAGTGGTCGCGCGCGCGGGCAGCCCGCTGGTGCTCAAGCGCGCCGGCTCGCCGCACTACCGACTGCAACTCGAAGACGGAAAATTCATCATGGGAACGGCGCGTGCCATCGATGGTGACCACGTTGCCATTTCCGGCCTGACTCGTCCCGGATATCACCTGCTTGAAATGGGGCGGGTGCGCACCGTGATTGCGGTTACGCCGCCGGCCGCGCCATCGGTGCGTATGCTGGCCGGTCGCGAAAGGGCGTGGTTGCTGGCTGCTCAGGTCTACGGTCTGTGCCGTGAACGAGGCACAGCGGACAGCGGCGCGGAGCTGATCCCGGGTTGGGAAGTCGGCGGCGATTACACCTCGGTGGGGCTGCTGGCCCGTCAGGCGGCGCGCTATGGTGCGGCGGGGCTGGCAATGAGCCCTGTCCACGCGCTTTTTTCTGCCGACCCGCAGCGGCACAGTCCTTACTCACCTTCCAGCCGCCTGTTTTTGAACGCCATGCATGCAGACCCGGTCGCAGTGCTGGGCGAAGCGTTCGTGCACTCTGCGGGCATACCGGAATCGGAGTGTGCGGCGACCTGCCAGGGTCTGCTGGATTGGGCGGGGGTGTACGAGCGTCGTCTGGCCGCGTTTCGACGGCTGTATGAGCAGCTTTTGGCCCGACAACCCGAAGCGTTGTCCCGCGATTTTCAGGCCTTTCGTGAAGAAGGGGGTCAGGCGCTGCGAGACCACGCACGCTATGAGGCGCTGCATGCCCATTACGCGCCGACGCTGGGAGCGGCCCACGGCTGGCAGGACTGGCCGGCGGACTTGCATGACCCCGGCGGCACAGCCGTGGAGCGCTTTGCACACGACCATGAATCAGAAGTGCGTTTTCACGCCTTCCTGCAGTGGCTGGCGGCGCGCAATCTGGCGCAGGCACACCAGGGGGCTCGTGAAGCGGGGATGGCGCTGGGGCTGGTGGCGGACATGGCTGTCGGCACCGACCCGCGCGGCAGTCAGGCGTGGTGCCGGCAGGGGCAGTTGATGTCGGGCATATCGGTGGGCGCACCGCCCGACATTTTTCAGCCACGGGGCCAGGACTGGGGTCTCACCGCCTTCTCGCCGCGCGCCTCTCACCTGAATGGGCATGCGGGCTACATCGAGATCATGCGGGCCGCGCTTGCGCACGCGGGCGGCTTGCGTGTGGATCACGTGCTCGGGCTCGCCCGCATGTGGCTGGTGCCCTCCGCGGCCTCACCTGCCGACGGCGCCTATCTGCGCTACCCGCGTGACGAGCTGCTCAGCCTTCTTGCGCTTGAGGCATGGCGGCACAGGGCCGTGGTGGTGGGCGAGAACCTGGGCACCGTGCCGGAAGACTTCAATGATGCAATGACGGAACATGGAATATTGGGTATGAATGTATTGTGGTTCGAACAGGATAGGGCGCCCGACCAGGCGCCGCGCTTCCGTTCACGGAATGAGTGGCCGCGCCAGACCATGGCAATGGCCACGACTCACGATTTGCCCACGGTCACGGGCTGGTGGCAGGGGCGTGATATCGAATGGCGTGAACGCCTCGGCGAGGTCGACGCTCAGACCGCATTGGCGCAGAAAGCCGAACGCCTGCAGCAAAAAGCGGGGCTATGGCAGGCGCTGCAC
>JAEZGR010000343.1 GCA_023437255.1 Pseudomonadota bacterium
GCTCTCCCACAGTCCAGTTGCGCAGAATGCTGATGATCTCGTCTTCGGTGAGCGGCCGGCCGACGGACTCGTTGCGCATCAGATGTGTGGTGATGTCGTCGGGGGCCGAGTTACCCGCAGCCCGTCGCTCGGCCAGCAGAGTCTTGATATGGCCGTCGAACTCCCGGGCCACCGCCGCCTGGGCTTCCTGATCGCCGGACAAGGTGGCCTGATAGTTCTTGAGTGTCCAGCACCGCAGGGGCTCATGCAGTGTGTCGGGCCATCCCAGCCAGGCACATTGCACCTGCAGGGCGAACAGCTGGGCAAATTCGCCGATGACCTCGACACTGCCTTGCGGCAGCGCGGCGACCCGTTGTTGCGCAATGGCATGGCAGGCGGGGGCGAAAGCGGCCATGTGAGTTTCGTCGAAGTAGGGCTCGATCAGGCGGCGAAACGCCGAGTGCTCCGGTGGATCCATGCCATTGGGCACCGACGGAAAGCGCGATACGGCGCTGCTGAAGGTGTCGTGGTCGAGCACGATGCGCAGGACGTCGGCGTGGCGAAACACCGAGGTGTAGCCGTAACGGCTGACGGCCACAGGGCACTGCCGGCGCATGCCATCGTAGGCCGCGATCTGATCAGCTTGAGTTTCGTTGGAGCGCGGATCCCACTGTGGGGGCGTGGGTGTGCTTGAAGGCGGGGTACTCATGCGCTCAATTCTAAGGGTAACCACCAGGTGGCTTGCGACAAGACCCTGCGCCACATGCTGTTTTTCAACGCCGCGCGCTGCATAGCCGGGCGCCACCCCAGATCAGGAACACCGCCACCACCCATGCCAGCCAGAGCAGCAGCCCCTCGTCAGCGATCATGAGATGCGAGAGCAGGGCCGAGGCGTCCGCATCACACGCGGGGGCGCCCGCTGTTCCACAACGGTTCGCGATGAAGACGTAGCCGCCTACAGCCGATGCAACGACCAGGGCGACGCCACCAATGATGAGGAGCATCCCGATCATGTTTGCGTTCTTGTGGAAATTCCTGATTTGTGAACGCAGCGTGCAAAGCCGCCTACGCTGCTTGCCGGTCATGTGAATACTAGACGGAGAGACGCCCTGCGTCGACCTCACAAACATGTGAATGCGACGGATTTGCTCCGTGAAAAGAATGGTTTGCGCTTGCTAAGAGCGTCTGTGGGTGCCCATAATCCTGCGTTGGTAACAGGGCGATCCTCGCCTCCAGGTTGTCTAGCGTTTCCGATGTCCACCTCCAATCCCAACGCCCGAACACAGCTCATTGCCGGAATTGAGCTCTTTCTCGCCATAGAGCGTCATCGTTCCATCAGCAAGGCGGCAGCAGCGCTGGGCATCACCCAGTCGGCCGCTTCCAAGCAGCTGCAGGCGCTTGAAGCGGTGGCGGGTGGCCCGCTCTTCATCCGCACCACGCGGTCGCTCAAACTGAGTGACAGCGGGCGGGCAATGCTTCAAGGCAGCCGGGACCTCGTACAAAGCATCGACACGCTGCTCGAAGAGTTGCAGGAAGCCAGCAGCCGGCCCAGCGTGCTGAAGGTGGCTTCCACTCCCATGTTCTGTCAGCAGCACATGGTGCCGCACCTTGAAGCGTTCCGTCAGGCGCATCCCAATATCGAGTTGCGCCTGACGTTCAGCTATGAGCCGTTCGATCTCGTTCGCGACGACATAGACCTGCTGGTCTTCATCGGTCACCTGCCCGACCGCCGGGTTGTGGCCTCGCGCATCGCCCAGCAGCAGAGGGTGCTGTGCGCGGCGCCTTCGCTGCTGGCCAGGCGCGGGCCGGTGCGCAAGCCTCAGGATCTGAGCCGCCTGCCATGCCTGATCCATACGCAGCTCACCAACGACGGCATCTGGTATCACTTTGAAGATGAAAAGGTGAACAAGATTGCCGTGGCCGGACCCATGGCCTCGAATAGTACCGACGCCTTGCTGACAGCTGCCGTGCAAGGCTGGGGCATCACGCTGATGCCGAGTTGGGCGGTGCATGCCGAACTGAAGGCGGGCACGCTCGTGCGCGTGCTGAAGAACCATCGCTTCGATATTGAGCAGGAATCCAGGGAAATCAGTTTCCTGTGGTTGCCCCAGCTCTCCCGTTCCAAGCCCCTGCAAACCTTCGTGCGATTCTTTTCCGAGGTCTTCGGCAAGCCCCCTTACTGGGACCGCTGAACGATTCTCGGCAACGCAATGTCTGGCAAACACATAGTGCGGAATATCACTTATTCCGCGGGCGACGGCGCGCCGGCTGAAGGTTTCGCATAATAAATAAAGAACAAGAACTGCGGCGCCGCCGGTGCGGCGACCGCACGCATGCAGAACATCCGGACCCGACCATAACGATCAGAAATCGGATGTTCCTCACCTTCAAGAAGAGACAAGCCATGACCACGCCTCACCCTGCCGAGCTCCTCAATACCTTGGCCCAGTACGACACTCCGACCATCTGCAATGCACTCGAGGATATCGATCCGTCGCTGCGTTTCTATGGTTTCAACAGTGAGCCCCTGCGCTGCATCTACCCGGACATGCAACCCATCGTGGGCTATGCCCGCACGGGCACGATCCGTGGCGTTCACCCGACACGGGCGAGCGATGAGGAACAGAAAGAGATACGCGTGAACTGGTATCGCTATGTTGACGAGGGCGGCCCCCGGCCAAGCATCATCGTGCTTCAGGATCTCGACGGCACGCGCGCCGGGTTTGGCTCATTCTGGGGCGAGGTGCACTCACACGTGCACCGCGGCCTGGGCGCAAAGGGCGTGGTCACGAATGGCTCGATCCGCGACGTGCCAGCCAACGCCACAGGCTTTCAGATGCTTGCAGGAAGCGTAATGCCGAGCCACGGCCATGTACATGTGGTGGACATGAATGTGCCGGTGACAGTCGCCGGCATGGCAGTTCAGCCGAACGATCTGGTGCACGCCGACCAGCACGGCGCTGTGGTCATTCCCCATGAGCACGCAGAAAAGATTCCCGCTGTCGTGGCCGCCATCGCCGAACGCGAGCTGCGCATCATCAATGCATCGAAGCGTGACGACTTCTCTTGGCGTGATCTCGCCGGCGCGTCGCGAAAACAAGACGACATTCATTAAAGAAAGAATAATTCAACAACGGAGGCAAACCTGTATGACGCACTTCTTTAAGCGCATTCTGAGCGGCATGGCCGCGGTATGCATGGCGGTTTCTGCACACGCGGCCACCGACTGGCCCAATCGTCCGATCGAGTTGGTAGTGGGCTTCGCTCCAGGCGGAAACACCGACATCCTCGCACGCGTTCTGGCCAATCATCTGTCAGAGGAGCTGAAGAATCCGGTCATTGTGAACAACAAGCCGGGTGCGACGGGTCTGATTGGAACCAACTATGTGGTGGGCGCTAAGCCCGACGGCTACACCTATCTCGTCAACGTCACGGGTCTCGTGCTGAGCCCGCACGTTTCCGCCAGCGTGCCCCTGGATCTGCCCATGCAGCTGCAGGCGGTTGCCCAGGTGTCGTCCATCCCCAAGGCCGTCGTGGTCCGCGAGGACTTTCCTGCCAACTCATTCGAGGAGCTCCTGCGCCTGGCCAAGGAACGCACCTTGTCCTACGGTTCGACCGGTGTTGGCTCGGGCAATCACCTGACGGGTGAGCTTGTAAGCATGACGGCCGGTCAGCCCATGATCCACGCCACCTACCGTGGTTCAGGCCCTGCGATGGTCGACTTGCTCGGTGGTCAGATCGACATGGTGTTCGACGACCTTCCCGTAGTGCGGCCGCAGATTGAAGAGAAGCGCCTGAAGGCGCTCATGACGCTGACCAAGGAGCGTGTGCCGTACTTGCCCGATGTGCCCAGCGCACGCGAGCTCGGGTATGACCACCTGATCTTCGAACCCTGGAACGGCGTGCTCGCGCCGAAGGGCATGGATCCGGAGATTCTCGCGAAGATGGAAAAGGCAATCGAGAAGGTCGTGAAGAGCAAGGCCTTCGGCGACGAACTTGAGGCGAAGGGCTTGAAGGCCGAGTTCCGTAATTCCAGTGACTACGCGGCCTTGATCAAAGAGGAATACGACCGCTGGGGCGAAGTGGTTCGCAAGGCAGGAATCCAGCGCCAGTAATCGGCTGTCTGCCTGAAGATCCAAAAACAAGGGCCTGTACGCAACAGGCCCTTGTTTCGTTTGGTGGGTTCAGAATTGGGCAGGAAGGCGAAAAGGAACCGCCAATAGCACAAGGGCTTACGTGAATTTCACGTAAGCCCTTGATATGTATGGCGCGGCTGGCAGGATTCGAACCCACGACCCCTTGGTTCGTAGCCAAGTACTCTATCCAACTGAGCTACAGCCGCTGAAGAAAAAGAACTATAACACAATTTTTTTGTTATGTGCAAGTGGTGTTTTTAAGCTTTTTCGTTTCTGACCGGTTGATGGCACTTTGGAGACCCAGTTCGACCCGTCAACGAAGAAGCGCAAAGGTTTGTCTGCCCACTCGCGGGCGTAGTGTACGCCAATCCGGGCCGAAGTGCTCACACTTTTTACCTCATGCCCGTCATCGGCCAGAAAAAGCACACTGTCGGTTGCGCACAGGTCGGTTCCGTACAGGCGTTTGTCGACGCCCATCGCCTTGGCAAGGCGGCCTGGACCGTGCGTATCTCCCGCGAGCCCTTGCACGGGTTCCAGAGCGCGCAGGAGCACGGCGGAACCGCTGCCCGCCGGGCCGGTGACCACATTCATGCAGTGATGCATGCCGTAAATCAGATACACGTAGGCGTGGCCGGCCTCACCGAACATGACCCGGGTTCGTGGCGTGAGTCCCTTCGATGAATGAGCGGCCAGGTCTTCTCGCCCCAGATACGCTTCCACCTCGACAATGCGGCCGACTCGCAAACCCAACTCTGTCTGATGCACCAGCAGTTTTCCCAACAGATCAGGTGCGACCTCGCTGGCGGACCGCTGATAAAAGCTGCGTGGCAGGCGCAGCATCATGCTTCGTAAAGGGCGCCCAGCCGGTCGATCCAGGCTTCCTTTTCATGTGCCGGCAGAAACGACGCTTTGAAGCTATTGCGGGCCAGCGCGACCAGCTCGGCCGGCTGCATCCCGAGCGCGAGCGCACACTGTATGTAGTTGTCGGCCACGTAACCGCCAAAATAGGCCGGGTCGTCGGAGTTCAGTGTGACCACGGCACCCGCACGCAGCAGGCGCGCCGCGTTGTGCTTGGCCAGGTCGTCGATCACGCACAGGCGCAGGTTGGAAAGAGGGCAAACGGTCAGTGGTATTCCCTGATCGATGATCAGTTGCATCAGCTCGGGGTCTTCTTCGCTGCGTACCCCGTGGTCGATCCGCTCCACGCGCAATTTATTCAGTGCCTCGCGAACATAATCGGGAGGCCCTTCTTCGCCGGCATGCGCCACCAGTCGAAATCCGAGCTCGCGACAGCGCGCGAACACCCGTTCAAACTTGGCAGGCGGGTGCCCCAGTTCGGAAGAATCCAGGCCAACGGCCCGCCACAGGTCGTGATACGCCTCGCGTAGCGGCAGGGCAGCTTCGAGGGTGGCCAGGGCCTCATCTTCCGAGAGATGCCGCAGAAGAATGAGAATAAGCACGCTCGAGAAGTCGTGTCGTTCGCGCGCTTCAGGTAGCGCCCGCGCAATGCCTGCTAAGACTGTCTGGAGGGCAATGCCGCGTTG